>DAIRSD010000465.1:0-4009 GCA_036804625.1 Aureliella sp.
CAAGGGGTTCAGCGAAGCTTCATTGCAATAACGAAAATTGATTTCCAAGTGAACGCCGCAACCACGAGTCTTCTTAGGCAAGAAGGCGGTTTTTAATCCGCAGTTGAGCGTCCCTCGTAGGGTACGTGCTTCGATGGCTAGGGGTTGGGGGTCGATCAGGTCGCCTTGTTCCAGTTCGCCGCGGCCTTGGTAGTTATTCAGTAGCTCCGCTAGGTTAGGGGCGGTCGGTATGGTCACGCGCTGAGCGGACTGAGTTGGAATGAACAGACCCAAAGTCCTGTTGTTGCGCACCAAATATTTTTCTGCGGCAGCGGTACACTCTTGGGCAGTCAGTTCTTCGACGTAATCGCGAAACAGAAAGTAGAGTCGCCAATCGCCCTGCGCGGCCCATTCACTCAGTTCAACGGCCAGAGCCGACGAATCAGCCGCTCGGAGCTGTCGATCTCGCTCAAACTGGCTTTTGGCTCGTGACAGTTCTTGTTCAGTGATAGGCTTGCCCGAAACACTTTCGATGCACTCCAGCAGTTTGTCTTGGGCTGTTTGAAGGGACTTGTCCACGGCTACTTGTGCTTCGAACATCGCCGAACCGGGATCGTGTAAGCCCAAACTGGCCGTGGTGACACCGGTTGCTAGTTCAGGCAGTACCAGTTCTTGATACAACCGGCCAGAAGGCTCCGTACCAAAAATGCTAGCCAGCATCTCGACCGCCGCGTATTCTCGACTGCCACCGTGCGGCACGTGGTAGGTCGCACACACATACTGCGCATTACCCACGCGACGCAGCGTCACCGTTCGCTCGCCGTCCCGCGCAGGTTCGACCGTATAGGTTCGATCCAACGGAACAGGCGGCGCTGTCAGGCTACCAAAGTGTTTGGCTACCAAATCTAGCGCAATCTGCTGATCGAAATTACCGGCAATGACCAACATGATGTTGTCAGGGCGGTAGTACTTTCGATAAAACGTTTGAAGCTTGTCGATGGGAACGCGTTCGATGTCGCTGCGATTCCCGATGGTGGATTTGCCATAGTTATGCCAGTCGTAGGCCACTGACTGGACTCGCTGTCGCAAAACCGCGCGAGGGCTGTTTTCGCCACTTTCGAATTCACTGCGCACCACGGTCATTTCGGAGGCCAGATCTTCGCCGCGCACCAAGCTGTTCATCAAGCGATCTGCCTCCAGGAATAGAGCAAATTCCAAATTTTCAGCCGATTGCTGGGGCGTGGCCGCTGGTAGAGTCTCGTAATAATTGGTTCGATCCAACCAGGTCGTGCCGTTGAAGTCAGCTCCGCGATTCTTAAGTAGCTCGGGAATCTTGGCATGTGAGGGCGTGCCTTTGAACAGCATGTGTTCAAGTAAATGTGCCATACCCGACTCACCGTAACCCTCGTGCCTCGAGCCCACAAAGACGGTCATATTCACGGTCACTTGCGATTTGCTGGGATCGGGAAACAATAGAATCTGAGCCCCATTCTCTAGGCGATACTCCGTGATGCCTTCAATCGATGTTATCCGTTTAGCCATAGAATCCTGAGCCCATAAAGTAGGTACTGTGCACAACAACAGAAATAGATAACTTAGCCTCGCAGGCTTTACGATCGACATAGCACCACTCCAGTACAAATGAAGCCAACCGCCAGAGGTCCGGTGTCTGTCGATGCACTGGGGAATTCTGGCTAGTTCCACTAACATCCCATCCCATCCCATCCCATCTTGCTGATGGAAAAATTCCTTGGGCGTCGCATATTTACCCTGCGGAAATACCGCGCAGCATTTGGCAAAATTGATCGAATAGATATTCACTATCGTGAGGCCCCGCAGACGCCTCGGGGTGATACTGCACCGAAAACGCTGGCAGCGACCGATGGCATACGCCAGCGATCGTGTCGTCGTTTAAGTTGCGGTGGGTGATACGCAGACAGCTTGGCAAGCTTTCCTCTTCCACAGCAAAACCATGATTCTGCGAAGTGATCTCGACGCGTCCCGTGTCCAAGTTCAGCACAGGTTGATTGCTACCGCGATGGCCAAACTTCAACTTAAAGGTCTTTGCCCCGCACGCTAGGCTTAACAATTGATGGCCCAGGCAGATTCCAAATACGGGCTTCTTGCCGATCAATTGTCCAATAGTGGAGATGGCGTAGCTCAGAGGCTCAGGATCGCCGGGCCCGTTGGACAGGAAGATGCCGTCAGGATTCTGTGACATGACTTCGTCTGGCGCATCGGTACCCTGCAGGATGGTCACCCGATTGCCACGCTCGCGCAGGTGGCTGGCGATGTTCCATTTCATGCCAAAATCCAAGCAGACAATATGAGGCGACGCGGCATCGTCTTCAAGTTGCTGATAGCTGTCGCCAGCCAGTCGATACAGTGCCTCATTCCAGGCTCTAGCACGCTCGGGAATGACCTCTCGGACAAAGTCGCGGCAGACAAGACCCGGGCTGGACCGTGCCTTTTGAACCAGTGCATCCGGATTCAAATCGACGGTTGATAGAAGCCCTTTCAGCGCTCCCTGGCTTCGGATATGACGAACCAAGGCACGAGTATCGATACCAGCGATGGCCACAATCCCGTGAGCCTGCAGATATTCGGCCAGTCCCGCAGTGGCTCGGAAGTTGCTGTGGATGCGACTTTCGGACCGAACGATAAAGCCAGCCACTTGCGGTCGATCACTTTCACAATCCAGCGGATTGGTGCCGTAGTTGCCCATTTCCGTATAGGTCATGGTCACGATCTGACCGGTATAACTGGGATCGGTTAAGATCTCCTGGTAGCCAGTCATCGAAGTGTTGAAGACCACTTCTCCAAAGGTCTCACCTTCGGCCCCAATGCTGTAACCATGAAAAACTTTTCCGTCTTCCAACGCCAAGACGGCAGGCCGACCCTTATGCACTCGCGGTTCCCCCTGATGAAAAGGCTATAGTGTACCCGCCAAGCCCTTGAAACGAACTCAATGTGTGTCTACCGATCCAGTTCAGCTTGCTTGTGGACAGTATAGGAACAAATCAGGTTACCGAGAAGCGCAACTACTTGAAGTCGTCGAATTGGATATCCAGTTCGCCTGCAGCTTCCGACCCAAACGCATCGTCAGGCGCGCTAGAACCGTCCTCGGCCTGCATCTGAGCGGCTGGCGAGGGACGCTTGGCTTTGACGTTCGCCATTCGGGCCTTGCGTTCCATGAGAGCTACAACGACAACCCAGGTGATCAGCCCGACCATCAACAGCAACCATAAGATTTCCATTAACATGAGATGGCGACTCCTAGGAGCAAATTGGGAAGCAAAACAAGAACCCAGTTCAGCGTCTATTCGGTTGCGATTTTCAGCGGTGGGCTAACCCTAGGGTAATTACTCAGCCTGCCGATCGTCAAGCAGCGGCTGGTCAAGGGGCCCAGATGGGCCTCAGAATTATCTGGAGAGAAGTATTGCACCAAATGAGGGGTAGCACTGGAACTTTGGCGGTTTATCTGGGACAATGGTCTGACAGGTTGGTTTTTGATGTCGCTTCTTACCATATTCCACTGGTCACCCCCCGAAATCGGATGAATTCAAAAATTTTGCAATCCTGCCCGCAAACTCAACGAGAGATCGTAAGCAGCTATTTCTTGGAGCATCGCGCCAAGCTAATTGATATCGCCGCCTATCTGGATCGAGTGGACCGGGGCACTGGATCCGAATCCGATTTTCGACATGAAGCATTTATAGAAGCCTTGAAGATTCTGCTATCAGACCAACCGGACCGCGCCAAAAGGATTCTGCTGCTCTTTAGCTCGAAAGACCCGGAAATTCCTCAGTCTGCCCATGGACTCAAGGGCGCGACCGGCGCTGCACCGCTGGAGAATCCAACTGAATTATGAAGTACATCGATCCCCACATTCACATGGTTTCGCGATCCACGGATGACTACCAGAAGATGGCACTGGCCGGATGTGTGGCGGTGACCGAGCCTGCGTTTTGGGCGTGATTTGATCGCTCATCGCCTCAGGGGTTTTACGATTATTACCGGCAGCTTACTC
>DAIRSD010000466.1:0-4003 GCA_036804625.1 Aureliella sp.
AATGGGCGGCATGGGAATGGGCGGCATGGGAATGGGCGGTATGGGTGGTGGCATGATGCGAGTCTCGGCTGAAAAGCCTACCAAGTTGACTGTCCCCTGTGTTTGTTTGGAACACGGCAAGAAGGATCCCAATCCTCGAATGAACTACAAGGTTGTACCCATCGAGCAGGTCAATGCTGATCCGCGCGTAAGTGAATTGTGTTCACTGCTTGGCCAAGGTCGCATCCCTCAAAACACAGCTCAAGCTTCCGCATGGCACCTTGCCAATGGACTCAGTTGGGAGCAGTTGGCAATGAAGAACCGAGTTGAATCGCAGTACACTGGGAATATTCGCTTTTTCAGTCCAATCGAATTGCAAGCCGCCTATCAGGCCTCCGGCGTGATTAGCCAGTTTTACTCCGAGCAGAATAATAGTTCATCGCGTAGTCGCTCGGACAGCTATCACGATCAGGTACCTCCGTCGGCTGGCAGTGGCAACTAGTCTTGATTCTTGTAGACCAATCGGCCGCAATTTGGGCAAATGATTGCTTGTCGCATCAGCAATTTGTCCAGTAGCGAAGGTGTCAGACTCTTGTAGCAACCACTACAGCAGTTGCCATCAAGTTCGGCCATGGCATCTTCCGCCTTGGTGGCTACCAGTCGCTGGTAATCGCGTTTCAGATCGCCATCCAGTAGTGATTCGGCCTGGACCAGTTGCTCCTGAACGCGGCACAGTTCACTTTCCAACACGGTTTTGCGTCCTGCCACTTGCTGTTGCACTTTTTCCAGATCGCTACTCTTGGCTGCAACTGCCGCTTCGGCCTGCTTTAGCTCCTGGCCAATAACGTCGATCGATTCGAGAATTTCTAGAATTTCGTCCGATAGAACCGCATTGGCCTGAGTATCGGCGGCGATTTGATCTTTGATCGCTTGAAACTCGCGGTTTTCTTTTGCCGCATTCAATTTGCCTTGCCAAACGTAGATTTTCTGCTCACGTTCTTTCAATTGCAACTGTTTAGCATCCGCATCCATCTTGGCTCTTTTTAATCTTTCGCGTGTAGCCTGAAAGTAATCGGTCACGTGTTTTAGTTGGCCCTGCGAATGCGCGACCGTCTTGGGACCGCGTTGCAACTGTCCTAAAAGGTCTGCCTTTTGGCGATTGATACGGTGCAAAGTTTGAACAAGCGAAGCTGTGGAGTCCATAATAAAAGCCGGTTACCAATTTTTTCTGGGGGGAAGACTGCTCCTGATGGTACCTCACAGAAGCGAAATCGAAAACCGTTGTCTTAGCCAACTAGGAATTTTCGACGCGTTGGGCTGGCAGAAGGTACTTGCTTGGCTCAAAATTTGGTACAACAGTTGTGCTATGCAAAGCAGCGCCGTCGTGTTCGCCTGCAACCATAGCTCTTTCCGACCCAAAATAAGTTCCCATGGGAAATCAGCTAGATTTGAGCATGGGAGCTAGATTTGAGCACGAGACCTGTAGCGCAGCTCGACCGTCCGTACGAAGAATTGTCACTCCATCCTAGTGGGAATAGCAATGTTGATCAGTACCTTGAATTCACTTCTGTTGTTTGGTCAGGATAATCCGCTCAATTACATCTATTTGGCGGCGGCTGGCATTATTTTGGTCATCGGCTTGGTGATGTTCATCGTATTGATGAATTTTTTCTGGCTATGGATTCAGTCGGTGACCACGGGCGCAAGCATCGGTATCGTGGATCTGATCGGCATGTACTTTCGTCGAGTTGACGCAAGAACGATTGTGCGATCCAAGGTTACAGCGGTTCAAGCGGGGCTAACCGACAAGGAACTCAATAGCGGGCAATTGGAGGCTCACTTTTTGGCTGGCGGCAACGTGCCTCAGGTGGTGCGGGCTTTGGTTGCTGCTCGCAAATCCAAGATGATTGACTTGAGCTTCTCGCAGGCAGCTGCAATCGATTTGGCGGGGCGTGATGTATTGGAAGCGGTACAGACAAGTGTCTACCCCAAGGTGATCGATTGTCCACCTCGTGGGTCGGCTAGGCCCTCTTTGGATGCGGTTGCCCAGGACGGAATCCAGTTGAAGGTCAAGGCTCGTGTTACCGTTCGAGCCAACCTAGCACAATTGATTGGTGGAGCCACCGAGGAGACAATCATCGCTCGAGTAGGTGAAGGAATCGTCAGCGCAATAGGCTCGGCTCCCGATCACAAGCGAGTGCTTGAGAATCCTGACGTTATTTCCAAAGCGGTTCTTTCGAAGCGGTTGGACTCGAATACCGCTTTTGAGATCGTTTCGATCGATATCGCCGATATCGATGTGGGCGAGAACATTGGTGCAAGACTGCAAGCAGATCGCGCTGAAGCCGATATGCGCGTGGCTCAGGCCCGAGCCGAAAGTCGCCGCGCTTCGGCAGTGGCCGCTGAGCAAGAGATGGTGGCTAAAATCGAGGAAAGTCGAGCCCAATTGGTTGAATCAGAAGCTGCGGTACCCAAAGCGATGGCGCAGTCATTCTCTACCGGCACTCTCACGATTCTGGACTATTACAAGCTAAAGAACGTAGACGCCGATACAAAGATGCGAGCGAGCATCGCAGACGTCGGACACCAAAAGGCTGGAAAAAATACATCAGGTGGCTAACCATCGCCACCGTTCACTGAGTTATTAGGGTTGTTTGAGCAAGGACAGTGTTGGAGTGGGTTTAAGTCTAAGTTTACGTTTAGACTTAAATTAGACTTAAACCTGAACTATTGATTAGCGAAGCCCAATTCCGTGAACTGTTACAAAGCTTGCTAGAATTATTGGCCAGAATTTACTCGGGTAGTGGCTTGTCCTTCGTCTCAGGGGCGAAGGGTAGCAGTATCAAACCGATTGCAAAAATCATGCACATGGTCACGCCTGCATAGCGATAGTTTAGTGGCGCAGCGTAATCCGCGTAGACACGACTGGTTAGCAGCCCAAGCACCACAGGACCGATGGCTGCGATATAACGTCCCACGTTATAGCAGAATGAAGTTCCTGTGCTTCTTAGCCGTGTGGGGAATAACTCCGGCAGATAGATTGCGTAACAGGCAAAGACGGACAATTGACAAAAGCCCTGAATCGGGATCAACCACCAGATCTGCGAAGGCGACTTAAGGAACCAAAACACCGATGCAATCGAAACGGCGCTCGTAACAAACGACAATGCCAGCGCCTGACGACGTCCCAAAACTTGAGCAATCTTGCTAAATGTTAACATCCCAAAGAAAGCGCCGGTGTTAAGCATTAGAGAAGTGTACGCTGAGTATTCTGTCAATTTACCTTTCAGCTCAGCGCCAGTAAATCCAAGATCTTTGAAGTGAGATTCGAATACAAACCTGGAAAGGTCGATGCTAAAGAAGCCTATCCCCCAAGTTCCGATCACGCCTACACTGCTAAGCAATAGCCCGATGACTTCGTTGTAAGCCCAACGACGATCCGAGAAAAGATCTCCAAACGTAAAGGCACTTGTCTTGGCAAGTTCTCCCGAGTCCTTCAGTCGCTGCCACTTTTCAGGTTCTTTCAGTTGCATTCGCACCACCAGCGCCAGAAGAGCGGGCAGGGCACCGATGACGAACATCCATTTCCATGCGCTTCCAATCGCACCAGATTCTTCCAGGTGACCTACGTAAAGACTGATCAAAGCCGCAGTGATGTTTCCGACCGCCGAAAGAGCCTGAAGGAGACCAAGTGCATGTGCCCGAGCGGCAGCGGGCACCACTTCGGCGACTAAGGCGACTCCAACCGCAAATTCGCCGCCTACGCCTAGTCCGGTAATGAATCGAAAAAAAGCAAACTGCCAGAAATTCTGAGATAGGGCGCTCAGTCCTGTGCAGCATGAGTAAAGCAGGATGGTCCACATCATCGTTTTGGCCCGACCAATTCGATCCCCCAGCATGCCAAAGATCAATCCGCCCGTAGCCCAGCCGATCAGAAATATCGCCGTTGCATGCCCTCCGTATTCCATACGATGATCACCCAGCAATTTGGTCTCTTCTGCTACTGTCAGCGGCGTGACCGCAT
>DAIRSD010000467.1:0-4002 GCA_036804625.1 Aureliella sp.
AGAATCTCGAAAGCGTGACTCCGCTAAAAGTAGGTCAGAAAATAGTTCGCCCTGTGGAAGATCCGATTAAGCCGACTGGGCACATTCAGATCTTGCGAGGCAATCTGGCACCTGAAGGCGCGGTTGCGAAAATCACGGGTAAAGAGGGCTTAGTCTTCACTGGTCCCGCAAAGTGCTACGACAGCGAAGAAGAGATGTTGACCGCCTTGGAGAATAAGCGAATTGGCAAAGGCGATGTGATTGTCATCCGTTACGAAGGGCCCAAGGGTGGCCCGGGAATGCCCGAAATGTTGACGCCCACATCCGCGATCATGGGCGCAGGACTGGGAAGCGATGTGGCCTTGTTGACAGATGGCCGCTTTTCAGGAGGCTCCCATGGCTTCATCGTTGGACATGTCACTCCCGAAGCTCAGGTAGGTGGCCCACTGGCCTTGGTCAAAGATGGAGATGTGATCACGGTAGACGCTCAAACAAACCGCTTGGACGTCCATGTAGCTGAATCAGAAATGCTATTGCGTCGATCTCAGTGGAAGGCACCTCCACTAAAAGCTACACGAGGTACTCTTTACAAGTACATCAAGAATGTAAAGAGTGCATCGGAAGGTTGCGTGACGGATGAGTAGTTCAGATCGCAAGATGAGTGTTTTTCGTTGCACTAGCAGAACTTTTGACCAATGACACCCGTTGAGCGATGGCAGCCGTGCCAAATAATTGCAAGATGACAGACGATCACCGGCCGGTTGTTCGATTGATGCCAGACGGGTTAGTCCTGGCAGGATACTGATCAGTGGCCGGTGAACGAATGCCGCGTAGTGCTGTTCGGCGGGAACCTAGGAACTGAGCAACGACTCCACTTCGTCTTCACTCTTGATTGCTTGCAAGTAGTGCAGTTGAGCACCGGCAGGCATCACTTCATAATGGGAAAATTCCATGGAGTAACTCCCCTGACCGCCCGTCATACTGCTGAGCGTTCTACCGTAGTGCATAACTTCACGCAAGGCGACCTCGCATCGGACAACTTGCATACCGCCACCCGCGCCGTCGTTACCCAGCACGCGTCCACCACGAGAACTCATGTCGCCGTACACATCGCCCACAAAGGATTCGGGGATACTCACATCCAGATGCACCACCGGCTCTAGCAGGCAAGGCTGCGATTCCAGATAGACCTGCTTGAAGGCCATAGCTCCTGCGATCTTAAAGGCCGCTTCGCTGCTATCGACAGGGTGATGCTTACCATAGTGGACTTCAACGGCTAAGTCTTGGATCGGATATCCGGCGATGATGCCGCGAGAAATCCGTTCCAGAAAGCCCTTCTCGATGGCCGGCAAAAAGTTGCCAGGGATGGAACCGCCGACCACCGAATCGATCCACAGAAAGTTATTTGTCGAATCATAGTGCGCCGCCTTCATACTCGGGAACCTTGCCTTAGTGGCAAAATCGTCCACTGCGGTACCTTGCGGAAATGGGAACATGCGAATATGCACTTCCCCAAACTGTCCGCGGCCCCCGCTTTGCTTCTTGTGTCGATACGAGCCTTCTGCACTGGCCTGAATCGTTTCCTTAAGCGGCAAGCGTGGATCGTGAGTCTCCAAATCGACTTTATCTCGATGCTGCATGCGTTCCAACAACAGCTTCAAATGCAGCTCGCTCATCCCGGTCAGAACCACTTCGCTGGTCAAAGCGTCGCGATCCAGACGAATTGTTGGATCTTCTTCAATCAACTTATGCAAAGCGACTGCCAAACGCTTTTCATCCGCTTGGGTCTTAGGCCGAATCGCCAGTCCTACCATGGGCTGTGGGAAATGGATTTCTGGCATGCGAATATCGCCCAGAACCGAACCTGTATGCAGTTGCTCGACCTTGGCCACTGCAACAATTTGTCCAGCTTCAGCAAAATCCAATGGGTTCGTTTGCCCAGCTTGCACTTCGATCAAGGCTGGTATCTTGATGGTTTGTTGATCGCCATCAACATGCACCATCTGATCTTTTTTCAATGTGCCGTTGAAAACGCGAATATAGCTGAGCTTTTGTAGGTAAGGATCCACGCGAGTCTTAAACACCTGAGCTACCAATGGGCCTGAAGCGTCGGCATGCAGCACCACGTCCTGGCCTTCGGTTGTCTTGCCATGACGTTCGATGATATCTGGTGAAGGCATCGTTCGAGCCAGACCTTGTAGAAAGGCTTCTAATCCAAGATGATCTCTTGCATCGACGCAGTACACTGGTATCAGTTCCCGTGACAATACCGCATGAGGCAACAGCGGCAGCAGTTCGTGCGATCCTGGAATGTCCCCGTCCAAGTATCGCTCCATCAATTGATCACTTCCTTCTACAATGGCTTCGACCAGTTGGTCGTGCAACGGTCCCACGTCAAGCACCGCCCCAAGCGCGTCGCCGGGTTCTAACAGATCGACGAACCCAGTGACTTGATCTCCGTCTCGCTGAGGCACATTCATCAGGACGCAGCCGGAACCAAAAGTCTCGCGAATCTGCTGCATCAACTGAGTGAAGTCAACAGGGTCGCCATCAACGCGAGTGATGACCAAGCAGACAGGCATACCTAGATCCATAACCTCTTTGAAAACTCGTCGAGTGTTAACCTCGATGCCCTTGTGCGCGTTGATTCCAATGACGACACCATCGGAGGCAACTAGTGCTCCGATGGTTTGGCCAATGCAGTCTGTGTAGCCCGGAGTATCCAGGAAAGTGAAGTAGATGGAATCGTATTCCAGATGTACCACTTTGGCTTCGATGGTATGCTTGTGCAGTTTCTCCTCGGGATCAAAATCACAGACGCTGGTCCCATCATCCACGCTGTGCTTTCCCGTCACAGCACCAGTCGTTTGCAGCAACGCGTCGATCAGACTGGTCTTGCCGATAGACCCATGGCCGCATAGAGCAATGTTTCGGCGACTCGAGATTGGAACGTGACTAGACATAAAGGCCCTTTCTGAACAGAGAGAAGTACCGTTGCCATAAAGTTTCCGACCTACCTCTCATCTTAACCTTTTTTGTTCTAGACTTTTGACCCACACGACAATATTTGCTGCTAAATTTTGACGCTTCTAACCTTACGTAATCACAAATACTACCTGAGCCTAGTGGGTGGTTGGAAAGTTTACCGGGCACCAATCTTTTAAGCTGCCCTCTGGGAGTGAACATGTTTGCGTCGATTCCTGTCGTCTTATCGACATCACAATTGTCATAACCAATCCTTACCTCCCCTCTTTTGGACGCAGGGCATTAGCTGTTAGAATTTCCCGATCACTTTTGTTTCAACACAATTAGCATTATAAGATTGCGGCCTTGCCGACTGTATAGACTCCCAGCCCCCCAAATCTCCAGAGCTTTCGATGCAGCCAATACTCAAGTCCAACAAACTTGCCAACGTGTGTTATGACATTCGTGGGCCGGTACTACAACGCGCCAAGCAAATGGAGGAAGAGGGACACCGCATCACCAAACTCAACATCGGCAATCTTGCGCCCTTTGGGTTCGATCCCCCCGAAGAGATCGTTTACGATGTGATTCACAATCTCCCGAGCGCAGCTGGCTACTGCGACTCGCGAGGCTTGTTCGCGGCACGCAAGGCGATCATGCATTACACGCAGGAGAAGGGGATCAAGGATGTCCAGTTAGACGATATCTACATAGGTAATGGCGCATCGGAAATGATCGTCATGGCGATGCAGGCTCTGTTGAACGACGGCGACGAGGTGTTGGTACCAGCACCCGACTATCCACTTTGGACCGCTGCTGTTAGCTTGGCCAGCGGCACGCCGCGCCACTACCTGTGCGACGAGAAATCGGGTTGGCTACCGGACCTTAATGACATTCGAGCGAAAATTACGCCCAACACTCGCGCCATTGTCATCATCAACCCGAACAACCCGACAGGTGCGCTTTACCCCGATGATTTACTGCGTGAGATCATCAAAATCGCGCGTCAGCACCAGTTGATTATCTACTGCGACGAAATCTACGACAAGGTTCTGTACG
>DAIRSD010000468.1:0-3995 GCA_036804625.1 Aureliella sp.
AGAAAACGCGAAAGCGCAGGATCATACGCATGTTACTTCGAAAGATCGCCCAGATACTGCGCAGCCAGGGCCATCCAGTACGCTCGACGCCGCGATATCCAAAATCCTGAGTGCTCATGTAGCCTCCTTCTGTTGGATCAGGCGCAGATACAGATCTGACAGATCCTCATGATGCGGCTCGACGGTCCGCAGACTCTCTCCTCTCTGTGCAGCCCAATCGTAGAAGCGCCGTTTAGCAAAACCGCTGGGCATGGCAACTCGCGCTTCATCCTCGCCCGAGGTCCCAGTTCCTCCGGAGGCAGCCCTAGGATCGCTCAGTAGCTTTCCACCTTCGGACTGCAATTGCTTCATGAAGGGCTGCCCCGGCCCATCCCACCGAAGACGAAACTGGGGGTTTTCGTACTTCATCAGTTCACCTAGTCCGCCAGCAAATAGCACTTGCCCACGCTCGATCATCACAACGTGCTCGCAGGTCTGCTGGATGTCGTCCAGCAGGTGAGTCGAAATGACTAAGGACTTTTGAAAACGTCGAACCAGTCCATCGATCAGATCTAACATTCGCTGTCGGCCTGGAGGGTCCAGGCCCACCGTCGGTTCGTCCAATAGCAGCAATTGCGGGTCGTGAGCCAAGGCCACAGCCAGCTTCAGACGCTGCTTCATGCCGGTCGAGTATTGTTCGACGTAGCGGTACCGGGCCTCACCCAGTCCTACGTAGGTCAGCACCTCATGTGCGCGCCGGATCGATTGTCGGTGCCCCAGGCCGCACAGTTCACCGGCCAATGCGACCTGTTCCAAGCCCCGCATGCCCACGAGAAAGGCATCGTTCTCAGGCATGAACCCAACGGCTCGACGCAAAGTGGCCCCGCCTGCGGACAGATCCACCCCCAGGATATTGCCAGATCCAGAGGTGGGGGCCACTAAACCCAACATCAGCCGCATCAAAGTCGACTTTCCCGCTCCATTACGGCCAACCAGACCTGTGGCACCTGCGTGCAAATTCAAGCAGATCCCTCGAAGCGCCTCGAAGCCACCGTAGCTGACGCGGATATCGGACAGACTGCAAACAAATTCGGATCTGGCCGGCAAATTCGATTGCTGGGCGCTGGCAGACGGCGATTCCGATTGTTGGCCGCTGATTGATACTGTTTCGTGCATGCTTCCTGGCTGCCAATCATCTAGCAAGTGGTCAAAAACACTCAGTGACTTAGATTATCACCAGATACCGGCGGTAGATAAGACCCCCGTTTGGCGTGCGACACAGGTCTACTGCGGCTTCTGCCCCCTGTTTTTCAAAGCCCTAACTGTCCCATTCCACCTAGAGTCACATTGCTATCACTTTTCGTGCGACTGACGGGCGAAATAAGAGGCATTTTCGGCAAGGTTTACCTAGTGTGACTCAATTCTCTTTCGCGGACTAACCGATACTACCCGCACAACCGGATTTTTTTGGGGGCCTGAAGGCGGATCATCGCGATTGGCAGAAGGCACGGTAGGGGTAACTGCGTTGTTAGGGCGGAAGGCAGCGATGAAGCTGCACAAACTGAGTTGGCCGGTCTTGGCCGTGGTAGCGTCGGTACTGAGTGCACCTGTTGTGCGAGCCCAAGGGCACTACGACGAACTACCCTTTGCCGATCCATTTGAATTCGATCCAGATTGGCAATGGTTCGCACCCGTCGACATGCAGCACTTGGAAGAACTATCGCCCAAAAAACGCGCCAACACCGGCTGGTTCGGTGCTTACGACGTCACCAGATTGTGGGTAACTCGGCCAGAGTCAGCTAATACACCTCTATCCGACAAGGGAGTTGCTGGCGACTGGGGTACTGGCCATCGATTGGACTTGGGATTCATGCGAGAAAACGGGCACGGCTGGACGGGTGGCTTCCGCTCAATAGGTGTTAGCCAATACCACGTTCTCCTGTGCGAAATTGAAAAGGATCTATTTGATGTCGCGGTAGCGCAGATCGGTGATATTATCGGGGGAGATCCCTTCAATTATAGAGCGTTCCCGGTTCGTAATAGTATCAATGTCGGCAGCTTGACGAGTTTTGAGCTCAACAAAACTTGGCGTAAACAGCCTTACAGGTACGGCGGAATTCTTGAGCCATTGATGGGCATTCGATACGGCAATTTTCGTGACACAGCGTTGGCTGAGTCGTTCTTAATAACAGAAGAGCTTGAAGATCCTGCAGATCCAGATAGCGAAACAATTGATGTGCTCAACTGGAATTCTAACCGTACAATTACGACTAACCGAATGTTAGGTGGTCAAGCTGGCTTTAGGTACTTTACCAACTACCGTCGATGGAAGCTTAGCGGCGAATTTCGGGGATTTTTGGTAGCCAATTTCCAAACTAACGACCGTGTTTCGAATTCCATAGCGGGGACAGACGACGAATTTACGACTGTATTCACTTCGGTTCACTCTTACCGAACAGAACAATCTGGCGTATGGGGATACGAGATTCGTTTGGAATCTGCGTATCAGGTCACCAAAAACATCGCGATTCGTGGTGGGTTAGAAGCAATCAACTTCGGTCGCGGAATTTGGCGTGGAGGCTTCCCGACGATCGGCGGCCAAGACTTTTCCAATCGGGATGAGCAAAAACTATTTCTTGCTGGATTTACATTCGGTGCTGAACTGAACAGATAGAAGCAATCGTTCAATCGGCAACCACCTCCAACCGCTAAATTTAATCAGAAGCTATCTCGGCTGGATGATAGCCATCCATCCACCCCCACCTCTGGGTGCCTCTTCGCATTTGCAATTCTCGCAATCTAAGTCTTATATCCCGATTAAACTGGTTAACCTGCGCACTAGCAGCAACTAAAATATGAAAACTGAAGGAACCTAACGCAAAGGTCTTAAAAAGACATAGCGAGACCCGTTTTTTGTAAATCCTGTGCTGAACTCGAGACTCCGGGAATTATACTATGACATCGTCCTGTCTAGAGCTGGGCGATTCGCCTATAGCTTTCCGTTGGTTCTAGAGTCGTATTTGCAGATGTCAGCGATGGTAGAGAACATGCAAGTGGGTTCAAAGACTAAATTGCTCAATTTAGTATGGTTCTTGTCATTTCTTGTGTCTATTGGCAGCGGCTCGCGGATCTCTTGGTCGCAAACGGTGACTTTTGGCACGAACCCGAATCGATTTTCGATTCAATTTCTACAGATTGCCAACCGCAACAATGCAAGCGATGCGAGCGGTCTGCCAGACAATCTGGTGGGCGCTATTCCATACACCTATTGGATTGCAACAAACGAGATCTCAAATCGAATGGTTCTCTCAGCTATTAGCTCAGGGTTACAGCTCGACGTTGGGTTCGCTACGATTCCGTCTAACGATCAGCCAGTGACTGCACTTAGCTGGAACCAAATTGCACGCTTTGTCAACTGGCTTAATACAAGCAGGGGGTTTCAGTCAGCTTATCGGTTTCCGAATCAGCAAGGAGAACCCGGATACAATTCGAATGCGAATATTCAATTGTGGTCGGCTGCGGATGCTTTTGTAGACTCGCGTGGGCAAAATCTGTTTCGCCACCGTAGCGCCCGCTATTTCTTGCCGACCATAGATGAATGGTATAAGGCAGCCTATTACAACTCAGAGTCGTCAGCCTATGTGGATTTTCCAGTTGATTCCGGTGGCGCACCAACATCGGTCGCTTCCGGCACGGAGCCCGGCACAGCAGTTTTTGAACCTGCTGGAGTAAACCCAGCAGCGATAACACAGTCCGGAGGCGAGAGCCACTACGGCACAAGGGGTCAGGGAGGCAATGCTTGGGAGTGGCAAGAATCGCCAGAAGACTTCGACTTCACACCGAATCGCCCAAGATGGTACCGAGGCGGGGACTGGCAGAGCCCACTCGCCCGACTTCAACGCAATGGGACAGGTACACTCAGAACCTCTAGTGCTACTTTGATCCCAAGTAACCCAGGATTCTCCATCGGCTTTCGAGTTGCTAGTAGCTTGGTTACTGGTAACGACGGAGGTGGT
>DAIRSD010000469.1:0-3992 GCA_036804625.1 Aureliella sp.
GGTAGCTGGAGATCTGTTGCCCAGCCCCGATGTTGACCAGTAGATTGCTACCGGTTTCAACAGAAACCACGGTCTAAATTTTGAAGGAGGCAGTATCGATGCTGAAAGCCAGTGTGACTACGTGCTTGATCGCACCAACACGTTTGGCACAGTCTTCTTAGGGCTGACTTTAGACTGTGCCCAGTGTCATGAGCATAAAACAGACCCGATCACACAATCCGACTATTACAGCTTCTTCGCTTTCTTCAATTCGATCGATGAACGCGGATTCTCGGGAGAAAGGGGCAACGCACAGCCGCTGATCACACTGGATGATCCCGAGCGAGACAAGCGACTAAAGGAATTGACCAAGCATCTCGAGCAGTTGCAGGAACGGCATCAACAGATGCTGACCTCTGTCGACTCAGCTCAAATTTCGTGGGAACAGCAAGTGCGCAGCGGAAGCCAAACCGTAATGGCTATACCTCTCGGCGAAATCTTGTTTGCCCCATTGAACGACAGCCTGGAATTCCGCGAAAGTTTGAAGAATAGTTTTTTCAGCAATCCAGTCGACGCTTCTTCTGATGCTCAGAAGCTGGTGCCAGTCCTTGAACCAGCGCGGGTTCCTGGGCGAGTTGGCAATACAGTTCATTTTAATGGTTCGCTGTGCTGCGATCTGGGAAATGTGGCTGATTTCGACTCCGATCAAGCCTTCAGTTACGGAGCTTGGGTAAGAGCTGATCAAACGCATGCAGCGCCGGTTTTGGGACGCGCCATGTTCCACGGATTTGATCTGGTTTGGGAACATGACACGATCCGTGCCAACCTGGTACATCGCTGGGACAACAACGCTATCTTCGTTCGCACCAACCAGCAGCTTAGGCCACAGCAGTGGTTTCATCTGATGGTCACCTACGATGGAACTTCGCAAGCGGCGGGAGTTCAAATCTATGTCGATGGACAGGCAGTCGAGCAGACTATTTCCAAGGACTGCCTGACCGGTTCCATCAAGACCAAGGGACCACTATTTATTGGCGGCAGAAATGATCAACCTGGAGCAAAGTTCCAAGGCTTGATTCAAGACGTTCGCATTTATCAGCGTCAGTTGACACCCGTTGAGGTCGCACAATTGGCAGGTGTTGCCGACGTATCGAAGGCTATCGATACTGCTGCTGATCAGCGAGATGCGGAACAACGACAATACGTGCGTGAATATTTCTTACTGCATAATCAGCCGGATTATCTCGCGCTGCGCGGCAAAGTTACTCAGGTTCGACAAGAATTGGCCCAGGAGTCCAATCGTCGGTTAACGACGATGGTCATGCGAGAGTTGGATCAACCCCGAGTAACTCGGCGACTCAATCGCGGTCGCTACGATGCGCCTGCCGAGCAGGTGTTTCCTGGAGTGCCCAAGTGGTGCCCACCTCTGCCCCCAGGACAAGCCCCCAATCGGTTAGCGCTGGCTCGTTGGCTGGTATCACCAGAACATCCTTTAACGGCGCGAGTCGCCGTCAATCGACAATGGCAGATCTTCTTCGGACGCGGCATTGTGGCCACTTTAGATGACTTCGGTATTCAAGGATCGCTGCCTACACATCCAGAACTGCTTGATTGGCTGGCGCTAGAATTCCAAGCGACAGGCTGGGATTTGAAGTACCTTCATCGTTTGATCGTCACGTCGGCAACCTATCAACAGTCTGCCGCAGCCTCAGATCGGGCGATTCAAGTCGATCCCGAAAATCAGTGGCTTTCGCGATATCCCAGCCGCAGACTGCCTGCCGAAATGTTGCGGGATCAACTGCTTGCAGCCAGCCGTTTGTTGGATACCAAGATTGGTGGCCCCGGCGTAATGCCGCCTCAGCCCGATGGCCTGTGGGATGAACTTTCGTTCAAGTCAGGCTACTCGGCCCAAGAGTACACGTTTAGTCAGGCGGGAGACCTGTTTCGCAGAAGTGTATACACCTATTGGAAACGAACCTATCCACCACCCAACATGATTCTGTTTGATGCTGCCGAACGCAGCGTGTGTAGCGTTCAGTGTTCTACATCCAACACACCTTCCCAAGCCCTAGTCCTGCTGAACGATCCGTGTTTTGTCGAGCCTTCCATCGCCTTAGCTCTGGGAGCGGCCAATCAAGAAGTGGATGACAACCAGGCGATTCGATACCTGTTTCGACAATTGCTGATCAGGCAACCTGACGAAAGCGAGCTACAGATAATGCGCGAGCTTCATCAACAGGCGATGTCAACTTGGACGGAAAGCGAAGCGGTCGAGTTCTTACGCACCTCGGCTTCGAACATGAAACTGCGACTGGACGGCCTGGACATGCATCCTTCCCATCGGCTCGACCATCTTCAACCCAAGCGGATCGGTGGTTTGGTAGCGGTGATTCAAGTCCTACTCTCGATGAACGAAACTTTAACTATCAACTAATTGCAAATTGTCAAACATGTCACAGGAATTATTGGCTCGAACCATCTATCGGCGTGCATTGCTAACCACAGGCATTGGCGGTGGGCTGGGAATGGCCGCCTTGTCGTCACTTTGGTGCAAGCCGGCGGATCGGCAGGCGGCTTATGATCAGGTATCCCGCCTTGCTATTCAACCCGTAAACCATTCAGTGCAGGGCGATCGCGGGCAAAAGGGCAAAGCCAAGCGAGTCATCTACCTGCATCAAGCGGGGGCGCCTTCCCAAGTAGATCTGTTTGACTATAAACCCGACTTGCAAACTTGGCACGGCAAGAATCTTCCAGACAGTGTACGTCAAGGCCAGCGATTGACCGAACTGACCGCTAATCAGGCTAGTCTGCCGCTGGTGGCTTCCAAGTTTCGATTCGCTCAGTACGGTCAATCCGGTGCATGGTTGAGCGAACTGCTGCCGTACCACCGACAAATCGTCGATCGCGTGTGCTTTGTGCGTTCGATGTACACTGAAGCCATTAACCACGTTCAGGCAGCCAGCTTCACGCATACCGGCAGCGAGCAACCCGGTCGCCCGTCGCTAGGAGCTTGGCTTAGCTATGGACTAGGCAGCTTGAACGAAAACTTGCCTACCTATGTCGTACTGACCAGCAAGGGATCGGCCTATCGCGGCGGCGAGTCGCTGCAGCAGCAACTTTGGAGCAACGGGTTCCTACCTTCGACTCACCAAGGCGTTCAATTCCGATCCCAAAAGGATGCCGTACTTTATCTTTCCGATCCACAACATCTTCCACACCAGGTGCGCCGCCACCAACTGAATGCCATCGACCAAATCAATCGACTTGCTTATAGCCAAGTGGGCGATGCGCAGGCCCTGGCTCGTATTGAACAGTTTGAAATGGCGTTTCGACTTCAATCATCCGTTCCCGAACTGACCAATCTAAGTGATGAACCAGAGAGCACCTACCAGCTTTACGGCGACGCGGCTAGACAACCTGGGACATTCGCCTACAACTGCCTGCTTGCGCGGCGACTGGCTGAACGCAACGTGCGATTCATCCAGCTCTTTCATCGTGGCTGGGACCAACACAGTGCAATCAATTATGAATTGCCTAAGCAGGCGCAGGATGTTGACCAGGCATCCGCCGCTCTGGTTTTGGACCTTGAACGACGCGGCTTGCTGGATGAGACTCTGGTGGTGTGGGGAAGTGAGTTTGGAAGAACCAGCTTCTCACAAGGCGATATCAACCAGGCCGGTTACGGTCGAGACCATCATCCACGTTGCTTTACCGTATGGATGGCCGGCGGCGGAGTGCGCAGTGGCATGGTCTATGGCCTGACTGACGAACTAGGTTATAACGTGGTTGAAAACGGCGTACACGTTCATGATCTAAACGCCACCATCCTCCATTGTCTGGGAATAGACCATCGGCGATTGTCGTTTCCGTTCAAGGGCCGGGAATTCCGTCTGACTGACGTCGCCGGACATGTAGTGGGCGACATCCTTGTTTAGCAGACTTGAGGCTGGAGACTAAAGGCTGGAGGATTTCACACCTCACACCTCACACCTCACACCTCACACCTCACACCT
>DAIRSD010000470.1:0-3986 GCA_036804625.1 Aureliella sp.
GGTTTCGGATTTCATCAAAGACCTTGACATAGGTGGCCGGGTTGCTGCGTGGCGTTCGACCGATGGGGCTTTGATAGATGGCGATTACTTTGTCTAGATGCTCGATGCCTTCCACCGACCGATGCTGACCGGGAACATCCTCGGCTGCATGCAGTTTGCGGCGCAGTACTGGAGCTAGGATTTCGTTAATGAGCGAACTCTTGCCCGAGCCGCTGACGCCGGTAACGCAGACCAACATGCCTAGCGGAATGTCGATGTCGATGTCTTTCAGGTTGTGATGCCGAGCACCCAAGATGCGCAATGCGTTTCCGCTGCCAGAGCGTACCTCTTGTGGGACCGGAATTACTTCTGCACGGGACAGATACTTTCCTGTCGTGCTTTTCGGGCTTGCAGCCAAGCTGTTCAGATCTCCACAAGCAACAATGTGACCGCCGCGTACACCTGGACCAGGGCCGAAGTCCACGATCATGTCCGCTGCCCGCATCGTGTCCTCGTCATGTTCGACTACGATCAGCGAGTTGCCGATGTCGCGCAGGTGCTTAAGCGAGTCGATCAATCGATCATTGTCACGCGGGTGCAGGCCAATGGAGGGCTCGTCTAATACGTAAAGCACACCTACTAGGCCAGAGCCGATTTGGCTGGCCAGACGAATGCGCTGCGTCTCGCCACCACTGAGAGTTGGTGCCGAGCGACTTAGGCACAAATAATCCAATCCAACATTCAGCAAGAACTGCAGCCGACTATTGATTTCCCGGATAGCTTCGCCACCAATCCTCTGCTCCATTTCGCTTAGAGTCAGTGATTGCAGGAATCGAAGTGCGGAATCGATGGGCAGATCACATAACTGTGGCAAGTTCAACCACTGATCCGATTTTTTGGAGCCCACTGAGCTGCGAAGTCGCAATTGTCTGGCTGGGCGGTTGAGTCGTGATCCGCCGCAAGCGTTGCACGAACGCTTGTCCATATACTTTTCAAACCGCTTACGAGCCGTAGCGCTCTTGGAATTTCGGTACTGATCCATCAACCCAGCGATGATGCCTTCAAAAACACCGCCATACTTCATCGGGCGACTGCCACCGCGCCAAGTAAACGTGATGTGTCGATCTCCGGTTCCAAACAGCCACTCCTCGCGCGCTCGGACCGGTAGATCCTGCCAAGCGGCGGTCAGGCTTTCGTTTGCCTGCAATCCATGAACTTTTTCGATCGACGCACCAACGCTAAGCAACTGATGGCGCTGCCACCTACCCAGATCATCCCAGTGTCCCAGTAGTTCAATGGCACCGCGCCGCAGGGACAACGTTGGGTCGACAATTAAAAGTTCTGGTGCAAAGGTATACTGCTCACCCAGACCTTCGCAGGTACTACACATGCCAGCTGGGCTATTGAAGCTAAGCAGTTGCGGCGTGGGTGGATGCCCCGAATATCCGCATTGGGGGCAGGCATACTGGCTGCTGAGTACCAGATCGGGGCTGGCGCGCTTGCGTCTTCGACGGCCACCGGCGGGCTGCTGTTCGGCCGCAGCCAACTCCGACTGATCCTCCTGAGATGACTCGTCCCAAGGCGCGACAATGATAGTGTTTTCGCCCAATTTCAGAGCCTCGCCCACCGCATCGGAAATCACAGTGCGAGCCGTGCTGCTGGGTGAAAATCGAGTGATCACCACTTCAATGTCGTGTTTTTGTTGCCGCCCAAGGTGCGGAGCATTGGCCAGTCGATAGACCTGGCCATCCACGCTAGCGCGATCGTAACCCTGGCGCTGCAAAGAACTGAAAAGATCTTTGTATTCCCCCTTTTGACCACGCACTACCGGAGCCAGAATCAGGTACTCAGCCGAATCGGTTAGGCTTTGCAGACGAGCGATAATCTGGTCGCGAGTCTGCGAAGTGATGGGCAAATCGCACTGAGGGCAAAATCCTGTAGCCACCCTAGCGTATAGGACGCGTAGAAAGTCGTAAATTTCAGTGATCGTGCCGACGGTGCTGCGCGGGTTGCTGCCGCTGGCCTTCTGGCTGATCGAAATTGCGGGACTTAATCCACCAATATAATCAACGTTTGGTTTGGGCAGTTGCCCGATAAACTGCCTTGCGTAACTCGACAGGCTTTCCAAGTAACGGCGCTGCCCTTCGGCATAAAGCGTGTCAAACGCCATCGAACTCTTACCGCTGCCGCTGACACCCGTGAACAGAATCAATTGATTGCGTGGCAGACTCAGGCTGACGTTCTGCAGGTTGTGCTCGCGTGCGCCTCGAACCTCTATGTTCGTTTGATCCATAATTTCCGTTTCTCGATAACCATCATGACCCAAAGGGGATTCACCAGCAGGATAACTGGTCTGACTTGGCATTAGGTCTTACAATTGTCGTCGTCAGGGTGTTGATTAGGGAACCCAGTATTGTAGAGGAATCTGAGGAAAGTGAATCAGCCCCTAACGATTTACAGCGGTCAATTTGCCTTGCTCAGGCATTGGGCAGAAAACAGCCCTCCCCCCTCCCAATGCGACACAGGGCACCCTTGCCACTGGGACCTGTTGCTAGAAACCGATTCGGATCATTTGTTGACTTGGCGGTTGGACTGGGTTCCGGACAGACAGATCATGGCAGGCCAACCACCGATGGCCATATCCGGCAGGCGCCTGGCCGGTCATCGTCGTCTCTATTTGGATTACGAAGGCCCGATATCGGGCGATCGAGGCTGCGTAACCAAGGTGATGACCGGAACCTACCGGGCTGTTCTTAGCCGTTTCGCCGAATTTCGCCATCAGTGGTTAACCGACACTGCAGCCGCTGTTCGTGAAGCGGATTCAGATCGACTAAGCGTGGCCGATTCCGTGTATTGCCCGCTGACTGACCGCGATTTTTCTACTGCCAGCCAACCCTTGGGAAGACAGTACTTATGGATTCTGTTGATTGATTCGCCGCGTGAGTGCCTGATTGCTGTCGATCTGACCGAAGTTGGCCAACCAGCGACAATTACGGTAAGGCATTGGAACAACGCTGCCCGAACTTTAAATGCTTAAACCTTGACTGTTCTGGCTGATCGAACGCTAGGGGCGGATGGCCAAATTATCTGCGCAGAACCCTAAACTTATTGAAGGCCGATCGTTCCCCAGCCACCCTTTCACCGCTCCCAAGCAGGATGATCTCCACTCCGCTGGGGCTTGTAGGTAACCGTATAAGCATGCACAATGGCTAATCAACGTATTGCATGGGGCGTGACGGTTCTCCATCAAGCTGCATGATGCATGCTCCTTCAAATATCGTCAGGAGATCATTTAAGTGACATTACGAGCCAACTTTCAGAGCAGTTACTTATGGCGATATTTGATCATGTCCATAGCCGGACTGTTCATGGCTGGCTGGTTCGCTTATGACGGCTTGGTTGCCTATCCTAAAAAGCTTGCCTATGCTCAAGCCTTCGAGGAGATCAAGTCAGAAGTCAACGACCCACGGCAGTTAGCGCTCCGTTGGCAGGAGCTTGCCGACTCCAAGGGATGGCCGGTCAAACAACCCGAAAAACCTTCTAGCGCCATTCGCAACGATATCTATGGTCAATACATTTTTGGCGTACTGAGCCTGTTTCTGGGCGTTCCGGCCGCCTGGTTCTACTTTCGATCTCGAAATCGCTGGGTGGAAGCCACTGACGAAGGCTTGCAAACCAGTTGGGGCCAACAAATGCGATTTGCGGAGGTTACCTTGCTCAACAAAAAGCGTTGGGATGCTAAAGGGATTGCGCGAGCGTTTTATACTGCCGCTGGAAAAAAGCATGTCTTCGTTTTTGACGATTTTAAGTACCAACGCGAGCCACTGGGACAGATTCTGCGACGGCTAGAGGCCGTGTTACAGCCCGATCAAATCATAGGTGGAATCAGCGAAGCTCAGCGAGACTTACAAAAGCAAGGCGAGGCGCCCGAGGCAGATCAACGCGAGGTCGATCAAGCTGATGCCAACTCATGAGCGAATAGCTTGTGAATTCAAGAGTTATAGTAT
>DAIRSD010000471.1:0-3981 GCA_036804625.1 Aureliella sp.
TGGACACATTCACTACATGACCCGAACCGGTTTGCAATAGGTACGGAAAGAAGGCACGAGTCAGTCGAACAACGGACATCAAATTGATGTTGAGAAGCCGGTCAAACTCATGTTCGGGTGTATCCTGAAAACGCCCACAAGTCAGCGCGATGCCTGCGTTGTTGATCAGTATCAATCTTTCGCCGCTCAACGTGGGCAGCACTTGAGCGACAAATTGCCCGATCGAGTCGGCACTGCCTACATCAAAGCAGTGTGTCTCGACTGTTCGTCCATGCTGAGCGGCCAGACGAGCGGTCTCGGAAAGGCTGTCCGAGTTAATGTCTGTGCCAATGATTCGACTGGCACCTCGCTGGGCAGCTTGTATCGCTAAGTGGCGACCGATTCCTGAGCCAATACCTGTGACGAGACAAACCGAATCAGCTATTTGTGTCATCTATCTTCCGTCTTTCGTAACTCTAGAAACCAAACCGATGCCATAGCTTCCAGGCGAAGAACAGTCCCATACAAGTCAGCATCCCTAGTGTCGAAGTGGATGCTTGCCCATCCATTGTGCCACAAGTTCGGCACTCAATTCCACTAGCTCCTGGTTGGCACTGTCCACCCTTTGGTTCGTTAGCACCCAGACCTCGAGCACTTTCGGAAGGTAAGAGAGACTGTGTTGTCGAAGGGGCACTTGGGCTGGCTATTGAAGCAGAGGTTGAGGAGCTGTCCAGATTTGCATCAATGTTGGCGATGATTTCACTGACCGTCGCGTCCAGACTTTCTTTGGTCCAGGTTGTGTCGTTCGGATTTTGGAAAGTCAAGTTCGTCCATTTAACTGTTGCAGCCAGCACAGTTGCCGAGCCGTAAGGCATTGCAAAACTGTGATTGGCATTGCAGATTCCAAAGCAGCAGGCGACTGCAGCAACAGTTCCCCAGAATCTTGTCGCAAGAGCTTTCATCGTGTGCCTCACTCGCAAAATGATCGAACCGCTGAAATTGGCATCCTTCATTTCTCGACCCTCTAACATGCCGACTATGCTCAAGGCCATGTTCCAACGATCGGTTCTCGCCCTATTTTACTCGAAAGCGAGCGATGGGTGACCAAACTTGTCCGCTAGCCTGCGATAAATTTCTCAGAGGGGCAGCCGACAAGCGGACTGTCCCCTACAGTCTACCAAATTACCGTTAACAAAAAGCGAGTTTTCAAGCAAATGGCAAAATTCTATGTTCAATCTGGCAATCGCAAATTGGTCGTATCGGCAATGGACAGCCAAGCAGCAGCCCTGTGGCTCGTGCATCGAAGCCTGGATGCTCTGATGCCAATTTACGAGAATGGGGACTACAGTCCAGAGCACCGATGCGAGATGGCTCTGTTTTTGGGCCTAAAACAGCTTGGAAACCAAGTCTACTTGAGCCAACGTGGGTTCGACCGCCAGGATGCTGAATCGATAGACGTTTTTGAGCTAATTCAGGTGTGGCACCAGCTAACCACGGCTATCTTGCGTCTGCAAGCAGATTTCAACTCGGCAGACTAACATTTTGTTGACCGCCACAAAAGCCTCCTTACCCAAAACCTCGTTTGACGCCAATTCCAACACCCATACCCCACTCAAACTTCCAGCACTCCCGTGCTGTCCCCGAACGGTTCTGCCTGAACTCCGCATAGCTCCAGCATCTTTAGGTATAGGTTGTTTAGCGGCGTACCATCAGGGTAGGCCACATGCCTGCCAGTCGCGATGCGGCCACCGGCGTTTCCTGCCAGCAAAATCGGCAAGTTGTGATGCGCGTGAGCGTTGCCGTCCGCAATTCCGCTGCCATAAAGGATCAAGCAGTTATCCAGCAGCCAGCCGTCTGCCTCCTGAACAGCCTTCAGTCGTTCCAGCAAGTAAGCCAACTGAGTCGTATGGAATTGATCAATCTTTTGGATCTTGGCCTGCTTATCCGTATCGTTGGCGTGGTGTGACAGGTCGTGATGGCCCTCTGGGACACCGATAAACGAATAGCTGCGATTGCTACCTTCGTTCGAAAACACCATCGTAGACACTCGAGTGGCATCGGTCTGGAAAGCCAACACGATCAAGTCGGCAAGAATTCTCAAGTGCTGCTGGTACGACTTTGGTATGCCTGCAGGGCGTCCCTCGGGAATCGCATCTTCGCTAATCGACGCGAACTTATCGATTCGAAGTTCCAGTTCACGGATCGCAGTGAGATATTGATCCAATTTGCGCTGGTCGCTTGCTCCCACTTGTCGGCTCAGCCGCCGAGCGTCCTCGCGAACCGTATCCAGGATGCTTCGATCGTACCGCAATCGAAGCGCGCGTTCCGCTGGCGACTCACCGGGTCGTGTGCTCCCAAACAATCGATCAAAGATCAGCCGAGGGTCTGTCTCCTTGACCACCGGCTGAGTCTCTGTCATCCATGCGATGTTCGACGAGTAAGCGCAACTGTAGCCCGAGTCGCAATTGCCGGACTGAGCACCACCTTCAGCTCCCATTTCCAGCGATGGCAACCTTGTGTGCTTGCCCAATTGCCGCGCGGCCAACTGATCCACCGAGATGCCAGCGCGCAGATCCGCACCGTCAGTCTTTTTGGCCTGCACTCCAGTCAGAAATGTAGTCAGCGCGCGCACATGATCGCCACCTCCATCACCGTTGGCATCGGCCTTTTGCTGTGCCAAACCGCTAAGGATATTAAAGCTGGACTTAAGCGCAGCCAAAGGCTGCAAGGTTGCGGGCAATTCATAATCGGCCCCAGTGGCTTCTGGCAACCACGCTGGCATCCACTTTCCATTGGGGACATACAAGAACGCCATTCGAGTGGGAGGCTGATTTGCGACGGATGCACGCACACTGCAACCTGACATGGCATCCAACCATGGCAAAGCAATCGTTGCCCCCACACCTTTCAACGTAGCCCGTCGCGAAATTAGAAGCCGTTTCATAGCATTCTTCCTTGTAAAGATGACCAGTTCCAACAAAGCATGAGCCGCTACCTGTCAAATTCTGTTCTTCGGGGAATTGAGTGACTGAAATCATCGACATCAGAACACCCTAAGTGTCGCCTTACCAAGGTCGAGTCGTTATGACTCCCTCCTCAGGACTGCTGGCTGTTGCGTACAAACGTTTGGGAATCCGACCGGACAAATAAGCCCAACGTCCAGCGACTGCAGCATGTTTCATAGCGATCGACATCCCTACCGGATCGCGAGCATGCGCTACTGCGGAATTTAACAGCACGCCATCTGCGCCCAGCTCAAACGCCACGGATACATCGCTGGCCGTTCCAACACCGGCGTCCACAATCACAGGGTAATTTGGATCATCCTCTTTTAAGTATTCGAGGATGATTCGAAGATTGTAGGGATTTAAGATACCTTGCCCACTACCGATCGGACTTCCGGCAGGCATCACGCTGGAAGCTCCAGCCTTTTTTAGGCGGCGAGCCACGATCGGGCAGTCGCTGGTATAACATAGCACGTGGAAGCCATCAGCAACCAGTTGCTCACAAGCTGCAATGGTAGCAACCGGGTCTGGCAGTAGCGTTTTACTATCTCCCAAGACCTCTAGCTTGACCCAATCAGCTCCGGGGTTTTCTAAGGCGCGCAGGATTTCTCGCCCCAACTTGGCAACTCGGACGGCATCAGTTGCATTGTAACAACCGGCAGTGTTGGGCAGCAGCATGTAGCGGTTAGGATCAATGTACTCCAGAATATTTTGACCCACTCGGTCATACATTCTCTCGCGCCGCACAGCAACTGTAACGGCCTGCACCTCGGCTGCGCTTAATGAGTCCCGCATCATCTCCAGCGTGTCATACCTGCCAGTCCCTAAGATCAATCGACTGGACAGTTGGAATGGACCGACTTTGAGCGGATTATCGTGGAGAGGCAAAAAACTGGTAGGCCCAGCGCCTGGGGCTTCTGGATTTACCGATGATGTTTTGGCCATGAAGCACCTCTTACCTGCCGTAAAGCTAACTGCATAGCTCCGAAGCTACGTC
>DAIRSD010000472.1:0-3978 GCA_036804625.1 Aureliella sp.
AATTACTTGGAAACGCATCGTCACAGTCAGATTGCACAGCGAGACTGGTTTACTGGGCATTACGAAGTGGAGACATACGCCTGGACCGTGCTTCCACCACAGTTAGCTGCGACAGATCTAGCTGATGGAATCGCCAATGAGCTAAAATGTTTTCATGAAATACTTCGTTGGGCCCGAACGCGATAGAGTTCGCTGGTATTCAACATAGGTCCGTTAGATTTCATGGTCGCAAGATTGCATAGAATGGTGACACCATCGTGGTTCATTGCCCCACTGGCGGTCATCGCTGCCTTGCTGTTGTGGCTCAGCCGTGTCGATTGGGTGGCAGGCAAGGAGGGAAGTGGAGGTATGGAAGTGGCTCGACAAATTGCAGTCTTTCCACACAGTACCAGCGACTTCTGTCAGGGGCTCAGTATCGAAGGCTCCACGGTCTACGAAGGGACAGGCCATTACGGCAGTTCATTACTGAAGAAATACGACCTAATTACCGGCCAAGTTATCGCTCAGCGGGCTTTGCACCCAAGCTATTTTGGCGAGGGCATCACGGTGATGGGCGATCGCATCTATCAGCTAACCTGGAAAGAGCGAGTTTGCTTGGTGTACGACAAGCAAACGCTACAACCGCTGGCCCAACATCAGTATTCGGGCCAAGGGTGGGGCCTGACCAATGACGGCAAGCACCTTTATCTGAGCGACGGCAGCGCCATGATTCAAGTGCTGGATCCCGAGACGCTCAAGCTAATTCGAAAAATACCGGTTGCCTACGGGCGCAAGCGACAGGACAACCTAAACGAACTGGAGTTTATCCAAGGAGAAATATGGGCTTGCGTCTGGTACGAAGATCGCATCGCTCGCATCGATCCGGCCACCGGTAAGATCAAAAGCTGGCTGGATTGTAGCAATCTTTACCCCGCCAACAAACGCGACCGCGCGCACGTCCTGAACGGCATCGCCTACGATGCGCAATCACGACGTCTATTTGTTACCGGCAAATACTGGCCACAAATATTTGAATTGGCACTGCCGAAATTCTAGTTCGCGTCTTCTGATACGCTGCTTAAGCTGAATCGTAACTGTTCTATAAATCTACCAAGAGCTAGATTCCGTGAAGGGATAAGCACTATCGAACTAGAAACTAACTGGTCTCGAAGTGTAGGGTAAGCCAACCATTGAGATACCAAGATCAAAGACGGTTGTACACTGGCGGCGCTGTTTGGTGTTATTGGCCTGTCTTGGGTGCATCCAGGTCCTTCAGCGAGCGGCCAAGGCGTTTCTTGCTTGCGTCACTGCGTCCCATGGCGATGGGCAGGTTGTCAGTGCTGCGCTGCGCAGTGCGCGGCCCCAGCAGTCCCGCCACGCTTGGGTGGATCTCTTCTGCGCTGGCCGGTGTTCCCAACTGCTCGACGGCGTCGCTAACGCCTAAAAGCACCGACTGGCGGACACCGTCACGAATCCAGGAAAAGAAGTTGACTCCGTTCATTTTTTTCTCCTTGCGCTTGATGCGCGTTTGTAGAACTTTCGCTGCTAGGTCAGCGACTAATAGTTAGATAATGCGGCATCAGAAGGTTCGTAAGGACGCTTCATGGCACCGGCAACGATCAGCGAACCCAAGCTGCCAGCGTGGATTAGCCAAGTATCATCGTGCATCATCGTCGTGCGTTCAGTTAAGGTTGCTATGCCCAGCAGCACAACAAAAAACAGCGTGTGATTTTGATTCGCGGAGCCAGCGGGTTGCACATAAAGCGTAATCATCGCACATGCGGCTAACGCCGGTGCCAATACGCACGAGTAGCAGCCAACTAGGTCGACTAAAAGCTCCATTTCGATTCCTTTCGAATTGAGCGTTGTCTAGGAGGGTGTTATTTAACTTGATCCGCAAGGATGCGATCCAAGTCGGTCCAGTGGGCGCCCGATTGAATGACATTTCCATCTTTGTCAACAACAAAATTGACTGGCAAAGTCAGGATGCCATATCCAACCGCTAACGTGCTATCCAGCCCACCGGGATCATGGACATGAATCCATGGGAACTGATTTTGCTTCAGGAAGGCATCGGCTAAAGAGCGATCTTTATCAAGGTTGATACCAACGATCTTAAGCTTGGCCTTGGCATACTTGGCCTGTAATTCCTTGAGCGCTCGCATGTCTGCCTTGCAGCCCTCACACCAACTTGCCCAGCAATGATAAATGACTGGACCGCCTCGGTAGGCGTTGGAATTGAAAGTCTTGCCATCCAGGGTTGGTCCGCTGATGTTGAACGCTTTGCCTTTCAAATTCAAGCGTCTTAGCGCTCCGGTAGCTTTTTTGCCAGCATCGGTAGACGCAAAGGACTTACTGGCTTGTTCATACCACTGCTCGGCATCTTTTAGGCTGCCAGTGAATTCTGCTGCCAGAGCGACCTGCAACATGGCTTCGGCAGAGTCCTGTGACTGGGGGTATTCTTGGATAAAACCCTTGAGGTTATTCAAATAGGCATCATTCAGTTCGTCGAACTTGGCATTGGGTTGTTGCATTTCAACGTTGTGTTCCGCAGTGATGGTGCGATAGGAAACGTAGGCCAAATGCTGTGAATCCGCTTTGATTTCTTTCAGCTTCTTAGTCAGTTCACGCAGTCGAGCGATTCCTTCGGGATACTCACCGATCTGAGCAGCGGCGCTGATGGTTTCTGCCATCTGTTCGATCCAGATCTTCTTGTCATCGGGAGTGTCAGCGTGAGCAACCAATTTCTCCAGGACGTCTGCCCGCTGAGCGTGAAGCGATTCTTTAGAGCCGGTAGCCGAAGACAATTGATCGTCAATCTTTTGCAGTTCAGCCACTAGGCTGTCGAGCGCGCGACTGATTCCTTCCTCATTATTGCTAGACGTATTGGTACCGCGAGGCGTGTACGACACGTTGAAAAACACCCCAGATTCTTCTAGTGACGAGTTATCACCGACAAGGCGTGGCAAGCTGGCCAATCGCAAGGCTCCATCAACCTGAATCATGGTTCAACCGATCAGTTGTCGAGACTGGCCATCTTCTTCAAACAGCGCGACCGCATTTTCGTAGACCATGACATCGCGCTGAGAGCCATCGGTGCCAGCCGGTACGATACCGGGTTTATCAGCACCAAAATTAGTCCAGCGGCTCTTGGCAGTGACCAGTTTTTGATCTTGCATCCATTTGCCGAACTGCTGGCCCGCCGCTTCGACGCGTTTCTGAAGTGAAGCGGTCATTTCGCTACCCAGTTGCAGCGATTGAATTTCAGCAGTATCTAACAGCAATCTTTGAAACCGTTTTGCATCACCGTTTGCCAATGCTTGGACAACTTCCAGCGTTACTTCTTCGGCTGAGATCATTCTCCAGCGATCAATCGTCCCATCTTCGTTGGAATCGATGCCCCATCGCACGCCTTCAGTATTTAACCATCGGTACTCGTCGGCCGTTCCGTTAAAATCCGTGTCAGACTCTCGATAAACTTCATCACCATTGTTGAAATAACACCAGCGGTCGGGCTTGTTATCGCCGTTGGTATCGACAAACCAGCGAAGAGGCTGGCCAGCCGCACCGGTTACCCAAAACCCCTTTCCATCGTCACGAGCGATCTTGTCCAATTTGCACTGCTGGAGATCATCGGGTTTCACAGTTTCGTAGTTCACATCGGCTTGTCTAGGCTTGAAAGACAGTGCCTTGACCAACTCGGGTGATTCCGCAGCCAAACCGGCGCATAAACCTGTTAAGCTAAGCGACAAAAACATGAAAGTGGTTGCAATTCGCGACATACGATTCATCCTAGGAAACGATTGAGGTAGAGTTGCCGAAATCACTTCATTGATTTCGACCGGGCCAATTGGAAGCATGGGACCAAGTGAATTGTGATACCAAGCTTGGTAGTACCTACTAGTTCGCAGGCTCCGGCGAGTTGAGTTGTAGCATTTGCCGACTGCCAAGTGAATCTCGTTTACGAGAAAATGATGTGAGAAAAAACATTCTACGACG
>DAIRSD010000473.1:0-3657 GCA_036804625.1 Aureliella sp.
GCTGAACCACTTCGCTGGGTAGATGATTTGCCAGTAGCGTCCGGGCGGCTTCGATTTCTTGTAGCGTCTGATTAACCAGCCGATCATGAGGCGATTGAATGGCTTCGTCTCGCGTGGAACTGGCGGGCTGGTCGTCAAGCGGCCGATCAGAATCTTGGTTCACCTGAATGTTCATGACCAAATACTTAGATCTGACCTCAGTGAATGGTTATTTCAATGGCAAGGGTGTCTATTCGTGGGAAAGGAAACAGGCTGCGGACTACTTATCTTGCTTCTTCTCCAGCTTTAGCTGCTCCAAGAACTCCTTCATTTCACCAAGCTCCGGATTGAGTTCAACAGCCCGAGTCTGGACTTCGATCGCAGCATTCAGATCTTTCTTCAAGTAGTGCAGATGCGAAAGCGTGTCCAAAATGGTGCCGTCTTTCGGCGAAAGATCGATAGCCTTTTTGGTGGCTGTAACAGCAGCATCGATCAATTCGTTACTGATTTCGTACTGGTCGTTAGAAGCCAGTTCTACAATTGTCCAAGCTATGCCATTGAGCGTCTCTGCGCTGTCAAGTCCAGCGGTAATCTCGTTGAATTGACGTACCGCTTTTGAAGCATCTAGTTGAATCAGCAATTCTAACTTCATCATCTTCAAGCCCATGTTCATATCGCTGGCCTGAGTTTGCTTGATTAGGTCGTCCATGTTACGCATGGCTTGGTCGTATTTCTCGGCCTCCAGCAGTCTATAAACCTCCTCAAGCGATTCCTCGACAAATTTCTTCTCGTTCCGAGACTTCAGAAAGGCTTCTCGATCCCAGCGATCTGCGATCAGGTCAGCCAACGGTTGATCGATCTCCATTGGATGGCCAATCCATTCGATAAGCCCCTGTTTTCCTACTAAAAACGAGGTCGGAATGCCACCTTCGGCGGATGCTTCCATGTAATCTTTGTAAGTTGATTGATCGGGATCTGTCGTTAAGCAGTAGGCGGATGTCAACTGCTGAAAGGTCATCGCCTTTGGTTCACCCTGAGTCGATGGCGCGAGTGATGGATCCGTGGATTCGTTGACAGTTTGCATGGATCGCAACATGCCGGCGGGCACATCACTACGCAGAAACTCCTTGACGGTATCCAGGTCCTCGTCGCTGACGCTGATGATTTGAACTCCCTGTTCAGCGTACATCTTCTGCATTTCAGCCAAATGTGGCATGCAAGCCTTGCAAGGACCACACCAAGTTGCCCAGAACTCAACCACATAGATTTTGCCCGGCTGAAACTCTTTCAGCGGTTGGAACTTTCCGCCTCCGTCACTTAGCCAATGCTCGATGTTCAAACCTGGCGCTTTGGAGCCCACGGTCAATCCAGCACCCTGAGAAATCGGTAGGCTGGCTGCCGATGTGAACAAGCAAAAAGTTGGTATCAGCTTGAGAAGCGTTCTAATGTGGCTCATATTCATATTCCTTATTGGAGAACAATCTTGCACTTCCGCGACAGTAACGAATCTAATCGGATGGGGCTTATCAAGATACCCTACCATCGACAAAAGCATACAAGAATAGGTTGAAAAGCAGACGCTCGCCACACGGGGCCTACTCAGTCGATAAAGCGGCGAGTCAGGTCACCGTAGGCATCGATGCGGCGGTCTCTCAGGAATGGCCAATGGGTTCGAATGGAATCCATCGAATTCAAATCGCATCGAGCAATCACAATCTCTTCGTCCAACTGACTGGCTCGATGTATCAGTTGTCCGTGCGGATCTGCGATGAAAGAAGCACCCCAGAACTGCAACCCCCCCTCAATGCCAACTCGATTGGTCGCACCTACAAAACACCCGTTAGCGATAGCATGGGCTCGCATGGAGGTTTCCCAGGTGTCGTGCTGCACGCGCCCAAGCGACTCGCGCTCCGAGTGGTGCCAGCCGATGGCTGTTGGGTACAGCAGGATTTCGGCTCCTCGCAGTGCCAGCAGCCTAGCGGTCTCCGGGTACCACTGATCCCAGCAAACGCCAACTCCCAGACAGCAATATCGCGTTGTTGCGACGGTAAAACCCAGGTCCCCTGGGGTAAAATAAAACTTCTCGTAATACAATGGATCGTCGGGTATATGCATCTTCCGATACACGCCTACCAGTTCTCCATCGGCGTCGTAGGTAAGAGCAGTGTTGTGATATAGGCCCTGCGTTCGCCGCTCGAAAATCGAACAAGTGATTACGACACCATGCTGCTCGGCCGCCTTCTGCAAACTCTGACTGGTCGGACCATCAAGCGGCTCGGCAAGGTCAAAATTTGCAAAGTCTTCGCTTTGGCACGGATATTGAGTATTGAATACCTCTTGCAGGCACACTATGTTGGCTCCCTGCTTGGCAGCCTGTGCAATACGATCTAACGCCTTGTCTACGTTCGCCTGCTTGTCAGTCGAGCAGCTCATCTGCACCAATGCCAATTGTACGACACGTTGACTTGACATTTTTCAAAGTTCCTTAGACTGAATCCTGTGTTTCCAATAGTTTGAACGAATTTAGAATGTTTTAATGGACAATATTCGATATCCTCTAGCCTTCCGTCTACAATGCTAACCGCAATCAGCGGGAGCGGGCAAGCCACCCAACCAAATTCACTTTTTAAATCCAAAAGATCGTACGTTTGTCTGCAGTGCGATCGTCGAGCACAAGAATAGACAAAGATTTGTTGCAAGCCAAAGGCGTGCGGGCTCAGTGGACTGGGAACTATGAAAAGACCAATAGATGAACTGCCCACAGGACTATTTTTTGTCGGCACTGATACAGACGTTGGTAAGACCTATTGTGCTGCTGAGCTGCTTGAGATCCTACAGAAACGTGGCCTAAAACTTGGAGCCTATAAACCGTGCGCAAGCGGAGTTGTGGTGCAAGATTCACCCCAAGCGATCGATAAAGGCAGCGATGCTTTTTTGTTGTGCAAAGCTGCGGGCCTAGAACTCAGTTTGATGGATCGAGTGTGTCCGCAAAGTTTTTATGCGCCGCTGGCACCACCTATCGCAGCAGCCTTGGAGAGCCGCACCGTTGATCAGGATCGGCTGGTTGCCGGCGCTACGTGGTGGAACGATCATTGCCAGTTCTTGCTGGTCGAGGGGGCGGGTGGCATCCTATCGCCCATCACTGAAAGCTGGACAGTGGCAGATTTGGCAGTGAAGTTGCAACTACCGTTAGTCCTTGTGGCTGCAAACCGCTTGGGCTGCGTAAGCCAGGTCCTTGCGGCTGCCGAGGCGATTGCCAATCGATCACTAAGGCTGCATGCGGTGATCCTGAATGCTTTTGAATCGGAAGTCGTGCGACCGGCCGCCCATCATCTGACCCCAATAGCCCAGACTTCCGACAGACTGCCCGCTATGGATTACCTTGAAATCACCCATCGCACCAACCATCAGCTTATTGAGCAGTTCTTGCCCGGAATACCGATCCTGAAATCTGCGCGTCAGCTTGCCTCCTTGATCGAATGCTAAGCACCAGAGCGAACCCGTCTGATCATCATTTTAAGAATAGCAGTCTGCCAAATTGACAAACTACCCAGCCCCCATTTTGGCAATAGGTATACACTCAGGCTCTAATCAGCTATTCTTCGCGCCGGATGGATTGAGGCCAGAGTTAAAGTTAACGTCAGGGGGGGGGGCAGAAAGCGGAGGAGCAAGAGGGGG
>DAIRSD010000473.1:3667-3974 GCA_036804625.1 Aureliella sp.
TTTTGCCCTTTGTTAATTTTACCGTCTGGGCGCTCGCCCTCCGTCTGCGCCCCCGTTGGGCGCGCGCCCTTTCGCTGCAACACCTATTGTCAGCCAACTTGAGTTGTAAAGCTGCGAAATTAGGTGGAATCGGATTCTGCTGGCATAGGGCTGCCAGTCGATTTCCAACCATCTTTGGACTCGCTTACGGTTTCGTGGCTCCGTGGCACGGATTTTGCTTTCTACGGGAAACTGCCGCATTATTGCCGTTTTGACCGGCTGATATTCTCTCCATTCCCTGGTGGGATGGCTCGCATTTGGCCTGCTC
>DAIRSD010000474.1:0-3971 GCA_036804625.1 Aureliella sp.
TAAATTTCATCGACATGTCCCTTATAATCTTAATTGCTATAGGTCCAGCCTGACGGTAGGATGAATTACGTCTCACCTAATTCTAGAAAGAAAACGATTAATGTAAAGACTCAAAAATTGAACGCTAGTTCGCGCTGGCTTGCGAATGGCCCGGCTGAACATGGAAAGGTATATTGATGGTCGAGCTGATTTGGTTGCTGCTGGTTGCTTTCCTGCCCCCAGCGGCTGAATTGCCTATTGAACTACGTATTACAAAAAAACAGTCATCTTCCAAGGCAAATTGGGTTGGATTGTCGGCTGAAGGGCTTACGGTCGATCTTGGAGGTCAGACCGAATTAGTCGGCCCCAAAGACCTTCAGTCGGTCCAGTTTGTCCAGCATGCGTTGGTGACGGACAACTCGGCCTCGATCACGGTTTCGCTGCATGATGGCAGTCATTTCGGACCGATTGCCGTCTCGGGCAACGCTCAGACTATCCGGCTTCAACTTACCTCAGAACTGGCGATCCAGTTGCCGGCCACCGCAATCCAAGCAATTCAGCTTCAGACGCTCAGCGATGTACAGAAGCCTCAATGGCAATCGATCACACAGTCCCGTATTGCTGGCGACACTCTGGTACTGGTTCGATCGGCTGATTCGCTGGACAAGATCGAAGGCATCATCGGAGCGATAACCGACGAAAAAATCGAATTTGAGTTTGGTGGCCAGCAGATCAGCGCGCCACGATCTAAACTGGCCGGTTTAAGGTTCCACAGTCCGCCAGCGTCGATCGCGTCCACAAAGGCTGTAGTCAGAGATGTTTGGGGCAACTTTTGGAATGCGACTCAACTGATCAGTTCTAGTGATCATCAGCGCTTGGATCTAGTGCTGGCCGGAGGAACCGATATCAGCCTGCCACTGTCGGCAATCCACTCGATAGATTGGTCGCTGGGCAGCACTCAGTATGTTGCCGACTTAACAGCACTGGATCGTAAACGACTTTCCACTGTCAGTCTGGCTGTCGCGATTCCGGGAGATGATCAGCTTTTTGGTGCGCAACCCATAAGACTTTCCGGCAGCTCCGGAACCAGTTTAAGATTCCAAGGTGGCGGTATCATCACGTACCGTGTCCCTACCGATTATAGCCGTCTTGCTGGCACCGTTTACCTGGCCCCCAGCGGCACCCGCTTCTCGGCATGCCAAGTTCAGGTCAAGCTAGAAGACAAGACCATCTGGAACGCTGAATTGACCCAACCGGCTGATCGAGTGGAACTGGATGTGCCGGTTGCATCGGATCAGCGAATTCACATCAGCGTCAAGCCACTTGTCGAATATCCGGTGGGTGATGTGGTTGTGTGGCAAGAATTGCGGCTGCTAAAATAGTGCTGGAACTTCGGATTTCATACTCTGCAAAACGACTTTGCATCTGACGGAACTTTCATGCGGCATTCCAGTCTCCGAACCATACAGTTACTTGCCATCGCAGCGATGTATGCCTGCCTGGTGCAATTGCTTGCCCAGCCCAGTGCAGCTCAAGTAAACTCGCTTGATCCGCAGGTCGAATTGGCCCAAACACAGCGTATCCAGGTAATGCGGCAGGCATCGGCTGCAACCGTTTCGATTTTTGGTTTGGACGGCGGGGGAGGGGGCAGCGGAGTTCTGATCAGTCCTGACGGCTTTGCACTACCCAATTACCATGTTTCCAGCGCTTGCGGGGATCACATGCGTTGCGGCCTGAACGATGGTCGCATGTACGATGCTGTGATCGTGGGAGTAGACGCAGTAGGCGATGTATCGTTGATCCAACTACTGGGCCGAACTGACTTTCCTACAGCTCCCATGGGAGACAGTGATCAAGTTCAGGTTGGTCAGTGGTGCTTTTCAGCAGGCAATCCCTTCGCCTTGGCCGTCAACCGTCAACCTTCGATCAGCTTGGGCATCATCAGCGGTACTGGCCGTTACCAATATCCCGCTGGAACGATTCTTGAATACGCAGATTGCATCCAAACAGATGCCGCCGTCAATCCCGGCAACTCCGGCGGTCCGCTGTTCAACATGCAAGGCCAGGTGATCGGCATCAACGGCAGATGCTCGTTTCAAAAGCGTGGCCGAGTGAACGTAGGCGTGGGGTATGCTATTAGCATCAATCAAATTCGCACCTTTCTGAGCATGCTGCACAGCGGACGATTACTGGACCATGCAACGCTTGGGGCCACAGTGTCAACCGATGATAATGGTCGCGTAGTCGTTAGCAATATCCTGACTAATAGCGATGCCTACCGCCGTGGTCTTCGATATGGCGACGAAGTGATCAGTCTGGCCGATCGCGAAATTCGCAGCACCAATAGTTTCAAAAACATTTTAGGAACGCTTCCCAGGGACTTGAGGGTTCCGATCCAAATTCGTCGGAGCGGCAAGTTGGAAACTTTCTTAGTACGACTGAGCGGCGTACACACTGCGGCCCAGTTGAATGAAATCGTCCGTATCGGACTTGGCGACGCTCCTAAAGCTCCTGACAAAAAAAATCCCGAGCCAAACTCCGAGCCCCCGTCTTCCGAGCCAACGTCCGCGCCGGCTTCGGACCACACAGAGGATCTCGGCGAAGAACTGCGATGGACCAAGCCCAATCATCTTCTGGTCAAATCGATGCTGGAACAGCGGCCGGGCTTTGCTAACTACTATTTCAATCGGAGCAAACGCCAGCAGCTTTGGCAAGCCATTAGCCAGTTGGGCAACGTTTCGACTCAAGACATCTGGCACTTGAGCGGTCGACTGGTCGGTGAATCGACTGGCGTTTCTTTGACGATTGGTCACGATGCGGCATCTGGTTCTGTCGGATCACGTCGCCTTGAACATCAGGGGGACATCTCAGATGCCATCGCTGGACGTAATCTGGCTGGTCTGGCGGTCGCTATGCGGGCTCTTCATCAACTGCTGTCCCTAGGTCCTGAGAAGATAGGGCAGACGGTCTACTTGGGAACTTTGCCTGTCTATCAAGGAACTTCACAGCGCCTTGCAGATCAAAGTTGGCATGAAGTATTGGAAGTCTTATGGTACGATGCCAAAGTGCGTTTTCATTGGGATCCGGGCAGTCAACAGTTCTCGTTGATCGAAGTCTTTGGTGATGAAGGCAACGATCCTGCAGAAGTCTATCTGGACGCCTATCGACCTGCATCGCCTTCGGAAGGCACCACGATTCCGATGTTCCTTGCGTCTTTCCCCGGCAGAATCCGTTTACAATACGGCAGTGATATCGTGATGATGGCTGAATTAGAGCAATTCGACAGCCGACCCGCTTCGCCACCAGACGCTGCAACGAAGGATTCATCGCCATGAGTCTATTTGCTAGTCAGAAGAGTCGACTATTGACTTATGCAATTGTTTGTTTGCAGTCTCTTTCGCTTACACTCGCCACATCGCACAGTCAAACCTTCGACGTCGGCAGCTTACACTCGACTGTCATCCCAACTGAAAACCGCTGCGTGAAGCTGTATGGTGCTGGCGGGATGGGACTGGACGCCTACCAAAGCGGTTTCTTCATCAGCAGCGAAGGGCACGTTCTGACTGTTTGGAGTACCGTGCTGGATGTTGCTGAGATCGTGGTTGTGACCAGCGACGGCCGTCGATTGATGGCTGAAGTACAGGGCATGGATCTCTATTTGGTGATCGCGTGTGTGAAGTCCGTTCAACCTTCGGCATAATTCTTCTCCTTGGCCGATAGTGCGCAAGCCTCTGTTGGCGAAAGAGTCCTGGCCATTAGCAATCTATTTGGAATTGCGGCTGGCGGGGAACGCGCAAGTGCACAAAAAGGTGTGGTGATGACCATCACTGAATTGAAGGCACGTCGCGGAAATTTCAGCTCGGTCTATCAAGGTCCTGCCATGATCATTGACGCAATGACCAACAATCCTGGTGCGGCAGGTGGAGCCTTGATCAATCTGAATGGACAATTACTTGGCATTCTAGGCAAGGAATTGCGCGATACCAACGCAA
>DAIRSD010000475.1:0-3954 GCA_036804625.1 Aureliella sp.
CCTCGGGTACCATTCGCACCGGTGAAGAGATCATGGTGTTGCCTTCTCGGCAGACCAGTCGCATTAAAGAGATTGTGACGCAAGATGGCAATCTGGATGAGGCGTTTACTCCGCAGTCGGTCACGCTAACGTTGGAGACCGAAATCGACTGCAGTCGTGGCGATATGATTGTCCGTCCAGGAAATGTCCCGCGAGCTTCTAACAGTTTTGAAGCCATGTTGGTCTGGATGAGTCCAGAGCCGATGGTGCCGGGTAGGAGCTATCTGTTCAAACACACGACGCAAACGGTGCCTGGGCAAATTGATTCACTGCGCTACCGTGTTGATGTCAATACGCTTCATCGATCGCCTGCGCCCGAGTTGCAACTGAACGAAATAGGTCGCTGCAGCATCACGCTCAGCCAGCCGATCTACTATGATCCCTATCGTCGCAATCGCTCTACGGGCGCATTTGTAGTGATAGATAAGATCAGCAATATTACGGTAGCCGCCGGAATGATCTCTGCACGTGAACTGGACTCGCGACAGACGATGGCACCATGGGAAATCGACGATTCAGTGCAGGTTCAGACAGATGATTCCGTTCGTATGGTAACTGGAGATGAACGTCAAGCTCGCTTGGGTCAGAAGCCTGCCACTTTACTGCTAACCGGATTAAGCGGCAGCGGGAAGAGTACCATAGCGCGCGGTGTCGAACGGGCTCTGTTTGACGCCGGACGTTTGTGCATTGTGCTAGACGGTGAAGATCTTCGGCGTGGACTGAGTCGCGATTTAGGATTTTCAGCCGAGGATCGTTCTGAAAACCTACGTCGTTGTGCGCACGCGGCCAGACTGCTGAACGAAAACGGCTTCTTGTGCGTGGCTTCGTTGATCGCGCCCAGCGGAGAGGTCCGCGAAAAGGTTGCCGATTTGATTGGACGCGATCGTTTTCTGGTTGTTCATGTCGACGCACCGCTGGATGTATGTCAGCAGCGCGCCCCCCGTGGACACTATCAAAAAGCGCAGCAAGGAGAGATCCCACGATTACCGGGTGCGGGTACCGCATATCAGCCGCCAGTTCGTCCCGATCTCGTGTTACGCACCGATCAATCCACGGTTGCACTGTGCGTTCAGCAAGTGGTTGATTTGCTGAAACAGAAAAAGTTCATTTCGTAGAGGCTGTGATTTTTTTGAGAATGTCGCCGTTCGCTCCGCGAACGATGCGGGGCGTATCCGGGTCGTAACGCTTCTTCCGCAGAAGCGAAAGGCGACACTGCTTCGCACGCTGCCAATAGTCACAGCCTCGTAGGAGTGACCTATAATTTGAAGTCTGTAGAGCGCGGGTCAGCCGTTTGCCTTCAGTTCCTTAACGATGCTCATGATCGCTTCTTGGCCATCGGCGTACAGCATCAAAGTTTGCGGCAATGCGAACAGAGGGTTGGGGATGCCTGCAAAACCGGGGCTTAGACTGCGTTTCACTACGATCACCGTTCGACACTTGTCCACTTCAATGATGGGCATACCGGCAATTGGACTTGCTGGATCGGTTTTAGCTAGCGGATTGACCACATCGTTGGCACCAATCACGATAGCCACATCCACCGTGTCAAGCGTCGGATTGATGTCATCCATTTCCTTCAACTTATCGTAGCTGATATCTGCTTCGGCCAGCAAAACGTTCATGTGTCCAGGCATGCGACCAGCAACAGGATGGATCGCATATTCTACGCTGCAGCCTTTGGCTTCCAATAATTTGCTGAGATCACGAACTGCGTGCTGCGCTTGGGCGACTGCCATTCCGTAGCCAGGAACAATGACGACTCGCTGAGCACCATCCAGAATCATGGCAACATCTTCGGGGGTAGTACTGCGAACGTTCTGGTAAACTTCGTCGGCGCTGGCTACCTGCCCGCCGCTAGCCATGCTGCCAAACAGCACATTAGCCAGTGAACGATTCATGGCTTTGCACATGATTTGGGTCAGGATAATGCCCGACGCGCCTACCAGAGATCCAGAGATGATCAGAGCATCATTTTGGATAACAAAACCGGTGGCTGAACCGGCCAGTCCCGAATAGGAGTTCATTAGCGAGATCACCACCGGCATGTCGGCACCACCAATAGGCAGCACCAAAAACACGCCTAAGACCAGCGAGACAAGAGTGATGCCAATGAACCACGCTGATTGCGCACCAGAGGAACTGGCAACCACCAAACCGCCAGTCATAGCCAAAGCTAGAAGCAGCAACAGGCCGTTGATCCACGGTTGATTTGGCAGGCTCCAGGGTTGACGAAACTTTTTGAACTCTTCCAGCTTGGCATAAGCGATCATGCTGCCGCTGAAAGTGACCCACCCGATCAACCCCGATAATCCGATAGCAATCAAAGAATCGGTCGGGTGACCCGAACTGAGCAAAAGATCTGCCAAGGCTACCAAGGCTGATGCGGCTCCGCCAAGCCCATTCAGAAAGCCTACCAATTGTGGCATCGACTTGATGTCAACTTTGAGCGCCATGTAGGTGCCGATGGCGCTGCCAACGATCAGGCCAAAAACAATGTACACATAACCCGCGATTCTTGGGTCTAAAAGCGTCGCTACGATTGCAACTAACATGCCGATAGCAGCGATCAAGATTCCACGAACCGCTGTGCGTGGATGGGACATCTGCTTGAGCCCCAGGATAAAACTGAGTGCCGCTGCAAGATAAGCAAAAAGGAGAGGTACCGACGGCGACATAATAAGCGTTAGGGTGAATAAGAGTTGAATTGACAATCAAAACAGAAAGCTAAGGCTACGTCAGCGTTTCTTAAACATCATTAACATCCGGTGGGTGACAACAAAGCCACCGACGACGTTGATGATCGCAAAGATCACAGCCAGCATGCCCAGGAAAGCTCCCAGCCCACTGGCGGCACTTCCAGCACTTAGTATCGCGCCGATGATAGTGATCCCGCTGATCGCGTTGGACCCTGACATCAATGGAGTGTGCAAAGTGGGTGGAACTTTATTGATGACTTCAAAGCCGACAAAGACCGACAAAAGGAAGACGGTGAAGCTGGCAACGATTCGGGCTCCTCGACCAATTTCTGATCGACCTTCTGAGTCCGGCCTTGCATTGGCGGCCTCTGAGAGGGTGGGGCTGGTTGACTGAATTACTTTCACGTTCTCGGGATATACTTCTGCCAACTCCGCTTGCTGGATTGTTTGCTAGGCAGCGTCCGGTCGGTCGGACATCAAGATCGCAATACTGGCCAAAAGCAGACTCACAGCGATCGAAGCTCGCACAAAAGTTTGCATAAAAAATCACCTACTTGATGGTAAGGAAAGGACACGGTTTAGCGTGAGCGAACGATTGGAACTGTCTAACTTAAAAACCTAATTCTGTGACCCGCGTTTGCAAGCGCGGCTATTTACCGGCTGATACCAAATCGCGAACTCGTGCCAGAGCGATCTGACCTTGATGAGCGACCAACGTTTCGCGAACGATTTCATCTTCCAAGTTGAGCTGAAACTGGCCTTTTTTCATCATGTTTAGCACAAATTTGACGACGTTATTGCCAAACATCTGACTGGCATGATTGGGCGTATCCGCAGGGAGATTGGTTGGCCCAAGGATGGTCACGCCATGCTTCACGACTCGCTGGTCCGCTTGGGTCAGTTCACAATTGCCACCTCGTTCGGCGGCCAAGTCGATGATCACGCTACCAAGCCGCATTCCGCGCACTGCATCGGCGGTTACTAGCAGTGGGCTGGGCCGTCCAGGAATGGCCGCCGTAGTGATCACCACATCGCTTTCGGCAACCACTTGAGCCATCAATTCGCGCTGCCTGCGGTAAAAATCCTCGTCCATTGCTTTGGCGTAACCGCCTTTGTCTTCAGAGCTGGCAGCATCCAGTTGAACCTGAACAAATTTACCTCCCAGACTCTCCACCTGCTCGCGGCAGGCCGGTCTCACGTCGTAGGCATGGACGATGGC
>DAIRSD010000476.1:0-3949 GCA_036804625.1 Aureliella sp.
GCGAACAGGTCACAAAGATGCTGCTGGGTCGATCAAAATCTAACATGAATGGTTGGTACCTAAGTAACAAGAAGTCTCAGAAGGGTGGATCAAGATCGCGGCGATTAAACTTCCAGCGTCCAACCATGATAAATACTCCTCCCAAGACCACCAACATTCCCACGCCCAAAATCGCAAAAAGAGCGTCAGTCTGGCCCCAGATATCGGTCCAATTGTTGAAGTTACTTTTGGCTGAATGCAAGGTTAACTCTTGAGGCTGGTAAGCGCTAAAGTAGGTTAGCCAGCCGAGCCAAGCCAGTTTGTCAGTGGCCTGACTGAGTCCGAAAAGGACCAGTTGCAGAACGTGGATTCCAACAGTCAACCCGATCGTTCGCCATCGGAAGCTGTCGCAACAGCTGATCATGGCTGCCAGACCAAACACCAGAAAACCAAAAGCCGCCAGATTGATACTTGCGGGAACAAACGTGATTGCTTGCACACGTTCGGAAAGAGCAACAGCGATCGGTTCCGGTCGATTTTCCGGCGTCACCAGTGCGCCCAAGATCTGTAGGCCAGGAACCGGGCTAGTGGGAGCGTCCAATACTCTGACAGAGTGGATGCCACAAGCGACACCGATAAAGCGTGCCAGCACGATCCCCATAAGCCCCACAGTAGCGACCAGCACCTGTGTCTTTAGCAGAGTGATTCGGCGTATTGGCTGCGATAGCAACATCTCCATGGTACCACGAGACAGTTCCCCGCTGACGATATCCGACCCCCGAGCGATCGACCAAATGACCACGCACAACATCACGATAGGCTCGTCATATGTCATTGCGACCCTCCCTTCGTATGATGCCAACTGATCAAAGTGGATAGGGCTAAACCGCTCGAAGCGCTTGAATCGTTGCAGTATCTCCTGGACCTCGGTGAATTCAAACAGGCCTGTCACCCATACTCGCACCCAGGCAAACGCGAACAATGCCACGACGCAGGCCAGAAAAAGTGGCATCGCTTCTCGCATCGATTTTTTTAACAGCATCGTGTTCACAGTCGTCACTCCCCGGCCGCCACTTCGTAAACCGACCTAAGCCCAATCGGCTCGACATGTAAATCATCGACCGCCTGCCGTGAAAGCCAACCCAGCAAGTCCAAAAGTGATTGCTGAGTCTTCACTTCGAATCGCCAGCCACCTGAAGGTAACGAATGCCACAGAAAGTCGTAACCTGTTGGCGTGTTATCTGCTTTGGCAGGAAGAATTCCAGAGATACGGTAATGCCGGCGAAGCGATTGGATCGAACTGATCTGAGCCAATCGGCCACGCGACAACACGGCGACTCGATCTGCCACCTCGTCCACTTCACTGAATACGTGGTTGGAGAACAGCACGCATTTGCCGCTGTTGCGTGCCTCTAAGCCCAGCTGAATCTCTTCATTTCAAGAAGACGGGTCCTAGTTCGCGGTCGGTTCGTCCAGTATGATCAACGGTGCGTCGACTGCGAAGACTGCCGCCAATGCCAACTTTTGACGCATTCCAGTACTCATCAGTCCAACGCGTCGCGCAAGATCCAGATCCAATCTATCTGCAACCGATAGTGAACGCTCGTGGCAGGCCGCTGGATGCAGTCCGGCCCAAATCCGCAGCACCTCTTTGCCGCTGAAACTCTGTGGCATTCTGGCATCACCAGGCAGATAGGCAAGAGCCTTACGAACGTCTGTTGTGTTCAGCGTAACATCGTGGCCCATGATCTGAGCGCGTCCCGAAGTCGGTCGGATCAAACCGACTAGAATCCTAAGCAACGTAGACTTTCCAGCGCCATTGGGACCTAGCAATCCCAACACCTCGCCAGCACCTGCTTCCAATGTACAATCTCGCAGGCCAACGACAGGACCATAGGCTTTTGTCAAGTTGTTAGTGATCAGAAGTGTCATCGGTGTAAATTGCGTTTGGGCGAATTACAATATTTGACGAGTCGCGGTTAAACAATACGTGCCCGACGCGCCTGCGAGTGCGTTTCGCAACCATCAAATGACTCAGTCGCTGGCGCGTCGGGCTGGCATTTTCTATAAATTCTCATCTTCCTCTCGCAATAAAACCTAAATTGTAGAAGTAAAATAGGAATTCTGCTAACGGAGGCGAATGCTAAAACATATCTTACAAAATCAGCCCAGCATACCGGCTTGGTCAAAAACCAATGGATGTGGTCGATCCAGAATTTCGAGATCACTACGTCCTTGCGCATCGGTCCAATAGGCTTCAGAACAAGACAATTCGACTAAATCTAGCGTATTGCGTATCCACATCAGGCGAGCATCCTGGGGCTCGGTCAGACCATTGATCGATAACGCATCTTGGATAACCTCGCGATCGGTATGGCGATGAATGGGTATCATGGCCGCCTCGGGGTGATTGGCTGTCAGCGCATTGACGTATGTCTTCTGCATGTCAGTCGCTGCAATCACTCTTGTCAGTGCAAACTCGGCCAGCCCAATTCCGGCCCCATTTCCATGTGAGGCAGGCGACAGTCCACGCACGATGATGCTCTTGATCTTTGGCCATTCGTCTTCACGCGAGAGATGATGAAGGTACTTTCGTCCGATGACGTTGGTATCCATACCGGTGCCGCTAAAATTCTTTCCGATCTCGTCCACCAGCAGGATGTCAGCTCGCTGAAACGGAAGTCTGGGAAGCCACTGCTTGGCTAGTTTCAGCAGCACAACCTCCCGCTGCTGAAAATCTTCGGGACTGACCGCTTCTATGAGAGCCGTCTCGTCGTATCCATTTTCGACAATAGCCAGTCCACCCAGAATTCGACACCTTTTGAGCACTTCATTCGCAACGCTGTGCAGTATTTGGCCAAAGCTGTACTGGGTAATCGCTCGATGATAAATTTTGGCACCTTCGTGTTTACCAAGGCCCACAAGCATCATCTTCATCAGTCCACTTTCGTTGTCTCCTACAAAGTTCGTATGAGGTTTAATACGTCCGCACACAAACACGTGGTCCGCTTCAAAAGCGTAGCGATCAAAGTGTACAGGGAACCCTTCGGCGGCTTGACAAACGACTACCGTCTCCATGCTCGCTCGAATCTGGCACCCACAATACGATTCGCTGATTCCTAGCTCGCTGAGCAATTGCACTTGGCCCTCTGCCGTACCACCCCCATGGCTGCCCATGGCAGGCACAATGAACGGCACACCACCAAGACTTCTTATGTGATCAACAAGACTACGAAGGATTTCTGGGATGTTGGTGATTCCGCGACTACCAGCCGTCACAGCAATGTTCTGTCCAGGCAGTATGGATGATCTCAAATTCAATTTTTGCAGTTGCGACTGAGTTTCTGAATATACATCAATCACCTTAGGCCGTTCAAAACGCTGTCGCACTCGAAAAATCGACGGAAATACGGTCATTTCAAATCATGTCTCTATCAAGCAATCGGCTATGATGTCTGTAGAACACAGAATATCATATCCTAGGTGCCTCGGAAAGTCCGACGCGAGCGAGTGAAGTTTCTTTCATCGGTAAACGAACTATCGAGTAACGCCTGAATCGAGCCGTTTTATGTTGAACGATCTGTGTCGAATTTTGTTTGTATTGGTCTTTGTGAGTTCTGCTCACGCTGCCAACATCGTATGTTTGACAGTGAATGATCCTGACAACTACCAGGCAGTTAGCTTCTTGAGTGAATTTTCAGATCAGGAACTGCGGGCGGAAGGCCATCGAGTCACCATAGTTCAAGGCAATCACCCAAAACCTACTGACTTTCCCGGCTTGATAGAGGTGATACCGGAAGCGGATTTGCTAGTTGTCTTTGTCAGACGAGCCACTCCGCCCATACAGCAGCTTGATGCCATCAAACGGCACTTGTACAGCGGCAAGCCGCTACTGGGAATACGTACAGCCAATCATGCCTATATTCCTTTGCCATCTGACACTGTTCCAGATTGCCGCTCCGCCTGGCCT
>DAIRSD010000477.1:0-3948 GCA_036804625.1 Aureliella sp.
GACTTTCTGATTCCTGAGAACCTTGGGCTGCTACCGTAGTCCGCGTCGCCTTCGCAGTAACTGTTCGGGCCACTGCTCCATCACAAGATCCACACTCGGGGCGATGGACCGCGCAGACAAGTTATCAGATTCCTCTACAAAATCAACCCGCCACGATGCATCGGGCGACTGCTCCAGCAGCCCATCCACTTCGCCGCCTCCTCCACCGCCGGAAGCCACGGTTATCTGACTTAATTGCCGTGCCAGATTCGCTCGCGTTTCAAGAATATCATTCACCAGCACAACACCGTTCTTATCGATGTCGTACAGACTGCCAGGTCCTACAGGATTACTAAGCGCCGCGCGGACCTGCAATAGATCGGCCACTAGAACAGTGAACTGCCCGTCACTTGCACCCGTCGTCTCACCTTGCAAGTGTCCCAAGTAATAGACAGCCGGTGTGGTCAAGCCGGTGTTGGCATTGGCCTGGATCGTCACTCGCAGCCACCGATTGGTAATCGATTGATCTGGCCACTGAATCACTACGCGGCGTGGAAACCCCGGCGTCACGCTAAGCGACGATGGACTGGCAGCGGCCTGCCAACCCGACGGCGGGTTTAGCGATGGGTCAAATACACCTTCAGGACTGACTTGAAACTGAAAGTCGCTGGCCGTCAGTGTCGTGCCTGGTGGTGTGATCAGATCAAATACCAGTCCCGTAATTCCGTTCTTGTTGTTGCTTAGGTTGTCCAGCGTTAATGTTTGCGGTTGCGTGGACTCTTTGGCAAGCTGGACGCGAGAGTCGATGGCCGAGTCGATGCCGGTTAGCGCAAACACGGAGCCTGGATAGTACAGTTGGCTACTGAGCACCTCGGACGGTTCAGCAAAATAGTCCAGCACGCGCTGCATCAATTGAGCGCGGTTGGTGCGGCCAGTTAGCGATTCAAAGGGGGTTCCCATGACTATCACATTGCCCGAACCGCCACCGCCAGTCTTCTGTGTCGCGGCAGTTCCTCCAGCGCCACCCACATATTGCATTGTCGAAGAACCACCGCTGGAGCCAGTCAGCACGTCGGGCGATGCGACTCGGTAAACTTGGTCCAGAAGTCCTGAAAACTGCGAGCCACTGGAGAAGGTGTAAGGCCCTAAGCCAGCAAAGATGCCGCCAGCCACTGAGTTGAAGGTATTGGTGGCGGCGTTGTCGGCCACATAGGTGGCTCCAAGCACGTTGCGAACGAAGCTGCGTCCATTGTTCTGACTATCCAAATCATAAGCGATCTCCGAACCGCTCACGAAAAGATTCCCACCTGCTTGTACAAAGTTGGTGACTTGCGTCTGTTCCGTAGCACTGAAAGTCTTGTTTGCTACTGATTCGTTACCAAGAACCCAGATGACCGAGCGATAGTTCTGCAAGTTGACCTGACCCGACTCGACAGCTTCATTGCTCGCGCTATGAACCGTCATGCCTGGCCTGGCATCTGCGACGGCTGTATGCACTTGCACAGAATAATCGCGACTGTTTCCAAATCGACTCCATACTCGATCAGTGACTCCACCGCCACCAAATGCGTAGGATTGCTGGAAATTCTGTGCTCGGTCAATACGATCAAAACCGGATACAATCAGCAATTGGGCAGGTCCGGCTGGCAATACCGTTAAGACTTCCGAATCCATCGAACGTCCACCGGTGTTCTCTGCGACGATCTTGAAGTAATAGGGACGATCTGCATCATAGCCGCTAAGAGTCACCTGATCAGTAGCACCGCCGGGCACATAGGTACCGCCGTCAAAGCCGTAGCCGTCCACCGACGCGAAGACTCGAAACCCCGTTGCCGGACTGCCGTGGACCCCGTTGAATCCATTGTTCGAACTGGGGCCAGCCGTCCAGCGCAAGGTAACATGGCCAGCCTGCGAACTAGTAACGCTTTGCAGAAGCGGTGGCGATGGGGTTGTCACGTTGACGGGCTGAGCGGTCGTTCCAGGAAAATTATGCAGGTGCTCCAGTGTGGCTTCGTAAGTGCTTCGCCCAAGCTGATTGCGCACGCGCGCGTCACGCAATAATTGAGCGTCCTGAGTCTGATCATGAAAGGCAACTTCGTTGATCGTTGCATCAAATTTGCCTGCAGCGATTGAATTGGTGATCTCGCCAAAGCCGCCTGTCAGGGAATAGCTAGTACGCGTACTCCAGGTGTGCTCGAACGTTCCATCCAGTGCTCGCATGTCCACGTTCAATTGCCTGCCCATCGCAGTGGCCAGTGCTGATTGATTGGGAGTCGGATTGGAACTAGAAACAAGACCAATGGCTCCGCGTGCCGTGGCTGTATTGGGATCCCCCGTAGTAGCATTGGAATGGAATCCCAGGTAGATACTAGTGCCATAAGGGTTGGAACTGGCATTCATGTAGGCTGCCATGCGCAGCGGAGCCGATACGTTGCTGCTACCTAAGACGCTTGATGGAGTTGTGAAGGAAGTACTTTGGCCAATCCCGCGCCAGGCCCACAGGATCGAACCCTCGTCTTCACGCGGGTAGCCTGAAACTTGCCCCGTTCCGATTCCGTTGTCATCCCAACGCACGTCCCCCATGCCATTGCCAAAACGAATTGCATCCGCGATCACTACCGAACCACCGGATGTCGAAAAATTGCTGATCACCACCGAGCCGTCGGTGGTGGAACGTCCTGCATTAAAGTAGTATGTCCCCAGATAGACCCAGCCATTGCCAACCAAGCGGTGGTCGACCGAAACCTGAGTCTGACCGCCAGTGTGATTGACCTTGTAAAGCTGCTTGGTGCGATTGGAACTTGGCGACACCCAAGTGTAAACCGGGTAATGCCCAGCGGCTGGTATGTTGGGTGCATACGTAGCGGTCGCCGTTTCAGAACCGCTGTTGATCGACGCGAAACGGAATTTAATCGAGTCCAGGGTGGCACCGTAGTCCTCGTCGTACCAGGTTGGCCCAGCCGTATTGTTGCTCCAACTGCCGGCAAAAGTCACATCCGCCGAGTCGTTGTCGAGGACGACCTCGTTCAACTGCCTTCCAATCGGGCGCATCGGAATGACGGTAGCCCCAGCCCGCAATAGGTGCTCGGCGTAATAGGTCAATTGATCCTGATTGCCAAAATCCTCGACCATCCCCAACAGATTGGGTCGATCCGTCGCCCAGCGATTCAGTGCATCGTTCCACTGCCAACCGTGGCCCGCAGAAGCGAACACCAGCTTGCCCGTCAGCGCCCCCGTCGGGGCCGCTCCCACCGGCACCAGTCCAGGCTCACCCGAAAGCAACTGTCGCGACTCGAGAGTCTCAAGACCACATGTGCGCCGCTGAATAGATCGACCATATCCGGGTTGTTTTCTAAGCAGTTTCAACAAGAATCGCAGCTTAGAACCCTCTCCACCGCTTCGGGGGAGAGGGCGGAATGAGCGGGTTGAATAGTCTTGGGGTAGGCGTTCAGAGCCTATTCCAGAACCCTCTCCACCGCTTCGGAGGAGAGGGCAGGGTGAGGGGGTCCAATCGTATTCCGATAGGCTCTTAATCTTCCGATTGACAAGCACGTACACCGCCAAAAGCGATCGGCAAAACCTACAGAGCCATGAAGTCATATTCGGATCCTTATCAGTCAGCACGCCGCACGCTCACAGCGTTTGTCTCTTCCACAAAAAATGACAAACAACAAATTGAAAATAACAATTAACAAGTCTCGTTTTACCCGGGGAAGTCTGAAGTTGATGTAGGGCATGTGCAGAGATCGGTTTAGGGCAACGTTCGGGTTAATGGTTGAAAACTGCTGCAGGCAGCGGCAAATGGCAGGGAAACATCGAATCGATCTCGTAACATACCTTGCCCCTAGTCGCGTATCGAGCATTCTATTCGCGCAACGAGTCTTCTATTCACACAACGAGCATTCTATTCGCGCAACGAGTTCCCTATTCGCGCAACGAGTCCTCTAGTCGCGGATCGAGTCTTCTATT
>DAIRSD010000478.1:0-3937 GCA_036804625.1 Aureliella sp.
GGGCGATCTTGGGGGGGTGGGGCGACTGGGCGGCATAGGTACACGGCTGACTTGCGGTCTTCAGTTCTCTAGCCGATCAAATCAGGGTCACTGCCGACAACCCACATCAGTTCGTACTGCTGCCTCGCGCCAGACAGGGGGCTGTAGGTCTCACCATGTTCCAGTCGAGCTTCCACGGAGAATACAATATACTGACCATCGATCAGACCAAAGCTGAGCATCGTGTGGGCCAGTGAAGGAGTCTCCTTAAATGGAACGACGATAAAATCCAAGCTCATCACATCGCCAAGCCATACTTCACGGTCAAAGTGCCGAACATCATAGTCGTCTTCAGAGCGATAGTGGCAGTCGCGGATATGGTGAAGCGTAACTCGGTCACTGAAGATTTCAGCGTAAGGCAATAGCATCAAGTTAGATCGCCACACGCGATCATGGGATGGTGCTGCGGCTGATTGGTTGGATGCAAAGATAGCACGCAGAGGCTTGTTGCGATCGGTTGATGGAAGTGAGTCATTCCTGGAAGCTGTCCACCGACCGCATCCGGACAAAAGCATGACACAGGCAACTAGCGGTATTATTCGATTCATTCGGCTAGTCGCTTTGGGGATGCCCTAGAACAGGTCTTGTTTCAAGTTGAAGGACCGGGCAAGGCACGCCTACTGCCCCGAATCGATCGGGACTGATATTAGACGAATTGGCCCAGGATCAGCCTGATCTTAGCCGATGACCGAGTTTTGCCCCAATAGCATTTTGGGCCTCCATCTTAACTCGCCTGCAAACAAAAAGAATCCATCGCTTGCTAAGGCAACTGTCCCGCCGCCGGGCTGATCACCATGGTCGTTCCTGACAGCGGTATCGAGTCGAGCGGTACCGATGGGGTTTCTACCAAAGAATTTTGCTGAATCGAATCTTGTTTCGCAGAACAAGCGGATTCGGGCCGAGGGTCAAACAGCTTTACAATGGGTGGCCACTCGACGTCAACTCGAGTGCGAAGGCGATCCGCTAGATTCATCGTGGCTCCAGAGGGGCGCCACAGTCCGGTTACGATTTGTGCGAAATTCAGCCCAACGGCGTCACAGACAAGGTGAGTCCCCAGGCTGGGCGGTGCGGGCAGCAGGCTAGTCTGTTGACGAATTCCTTGAGCAGCCAATTGCCGATCCACGCCAGCTATCTGTTGCTGTCCGGTAATAAGCAATCGGTAAATGGATCCGCTGTTAGCCGCAAACATTGGCGACTGACGCCCCAGTTCTTCAAATGTAACTGGGGTATGATGGTAGTTATCGCGGATGATATCCTGTTCACTAATGTCCATTTCGCGACAAAGAGTGGCTAATTGGACTTCAGCGAAGCGCAGAAGTTGCCCTGGGTGTCTGATCGATTCCACTTGTGAATTTGCTGTCGTCGCCGACGAATTAGCATCGTTGCCACCGTCTTGAGTACCAGATGATGGAGCTACTATTGCCGGAGCTGGCAGTGATTGACGAAGTTCCTCGGGTATGTCTTGTAGGATGATTTGCAATTGGGCTAGTAGCATGCAGTCGATAGCACCGCTCATTCGCGCGCACAGAAGTTGAACTAGAATGGGTACAAGCACCCGCTCGCCATAGCCAGGAATTTTTGATTTTAGTGCGCTATCCAAATCGCAGTGCCAACTGGCCAAGCGATCCGCAAATTGCTGGACTCCACTGCTGACGTTGTTGTAGTATCTTCCGCATAGAGTTGCCAGTTCTGACAGATACTTTCGGACTCGATGGATCATATCGCTTGAATCCCCCATCATGTCGGGGAACTGCGCAAACAATTGCGCCAACTGAGGAACGTGAGACTTGGCATAGGACTCAAAACCTTGAATCACTGTTTGCAGAATGCGTTCCATCTGACTCCAATTGTATAGTCGCATCCGTGCAATGCGCAGGATGGACCGTTGCCAATGATTCAGATCTTGTACAAACTGTTGCCGACGAACCGAGTCGTCCTGAGCCAATCGTCGAGCCCACTGGGAGATCGAATCGGGATTGTTGAGTACTTGAGACATGTCCTCATGAAAGCCCATTTCCTGTAACATTCTACGCGATAGTTCGTCACAAGCTTGATCAGTCAGAGGCAATTGGTCTTCAGGCAGGGTACATGCCAGATTGGTTGAGCTGCCGGTTTGAGAAAATTGACTATTAGATTTTGACAGGAAACAGCACAGGGAAGCCAACGACCGAATACAACTCCATTGGGCGATCATCTGGGGAGTCCACGAGTATTGAGGCTGCACCGAAGCGCAGTAGGCGGTTCGTAACCAGCCCTGTGCTGTAGGTTTGCCTGTGGTTCGCGATTCGGCCAATGCGGCGGCTGCAAGGCTTTGGCAATCCAGCGCGATATGTCTGGCCAAATTTCTTGGATTCTGTTCGGCGGCTATCCGATCTTCGTACAATCCACCATCAATCATGGTCACCCAGTCAAAGGGCTGTGTGGTTGAAGTGTTGAAGTTCGTCAAATAGTCAATGCTGGGCTTGTCGACATCAGGGTCCATCCAGTGAGTCAACTCCGACAGTGTCACCAGAGCATTGGCTGCCGGTAGACTACTGCTTGCACGACTATTGGAAGTGGTTGCCGCGCTGACCACTCCACACAGGCGATAATTGCTAAACGCTAGCTGAGCGAACACTTTTCGCAATAAAAATCCCATTTCGCTTAACAGGGCCGCGCCGGTACCTCCATGCAGGGAAGCTACAACGTAGACTCGAATAGGCGTCTGCGCGGTGGAGTCCTGTTGATGTTGTTGAATCAACTTGGCTACCTTTTGTTCTAAGATAGCTGTCAGCGGTTGATAGTTGGCAATTAAACTTAGGGTAGCGATGGGGCGAACGCCGTCGGTTCTAAGCGATCTTGGGATGTTGTACATCCAGCGTCTGGACAACGGTGCAAACTGAATGGGGTCACATCGGCGATAGGCTTGTGGTGCTTGAATGGGAAGACGCACCGCGCTGTCGTTGGGTAAACGTTGAAGCACAGAGCCATCAGTGACAATCTCCAACTCGGAAGGGCTGGTATCGATGGCTAGCCACTGGTGATCGTCGCAAGTCAGTCGATCGTCGACATTGTGAATCAAGTCACTTCGCAATTCTGCCAACGACAGAACCCCTTGTCCTCCAAGGCCTATAAACAGGCAGCGAGAGTTAACCCATTGATCGGTCAATTGTTCAAGTGGAATGGCAGGTTGAAACAGACTCTGCCCAACAGACGTTAGCCCCTGTGTTTCGTTGAATTGATGTGTGGGATTGACAGTTGACGTATTGGGAGTGGCTGCTTTCTCTAACTTGTTGGCAGTCGGCAGAGCGGTGCTGCGGACCTTCAGCAATTGATCGACAAATTGTCGGCAGGAAGGATATCGGTCCAGTGGATTCTTGGAAAGCGCACGTCGGATGATATTGCGGTCAGCCGGTGGTAATGCTTCAAGTTTAGGAGCTTGGTTCAAGTGCTGTCTAGCCAATTCGCCGGCAGTTCTACCATTGAAAGGTACGCGGCCCGTCAAAAGCTCCATAAACACGATTGCCAACGAATATTGATCGCTACGATAATCGGGGCGACCATCAAAGACTTCAGGTGCTGAGTAGATTGGAGTGAGACCTCCGACCAGTGAGTCATCCACTTCGTGAAGGTCTTTAACTAGTCCAAAGTCAGCCACCTTGACTCGATTGGCAATGATCAGCAAATTTCCAGGTTTGACATCCAGATGTTGCAGCGAGTGCTTTTGGGCCAGAAAATCCAGCGCGTCAGCGGTGTCTCGCATGAAGTCCAACAACTCGGCTCGAGGCATTCCGGGCGAGCCTTGGCGGCGAGCTTTTTCCAATCGATCCAGAAGACTGCCTTCAGCCAACTCCGTCACGATGGTCAAGCGACCGTCTACAATTTCGATGCGCTCTAACGAGAGCAAAAAAGGATGTTG
>DAIRSD010000479.1:0-3933 GCA_036804625.1 Aureliella sp.
CGTAATCGAATTGCGAGTATTAGCACCCAGAACCGAGTCGGGACGAAATATCAGTTGCTTAAGTGCCGGATGCGACGCTCGGTACTCGAACAACATCTCTTCGATCAGTCGCTTATGGTCCGAATAGGGCATTGATGGATTGCCGCGCAGCGTGTGCTTTTCGGTCAGTAATTCTGGATTATCAGCGTAGTAACCATAAGCTGCCCCGCTGGATGTGACAATCAATTGCTTTACCCCAGCCTTCAAACAACACTCGACAACATTTTTGGTCCCCAGCACGTCGACCGAGTACTCGAACTGACGCTTTTTGGGGCCACCTGGATTGACGATCGACGCCAAATGAATCACTGACTGGATCGAGTGTTTATGCATCAATTCTACTAGCGCCGGATCACGAACGTCCAGACAGTGATAGACCACGCAGTCGTGGCACTTATCGGGTGCCGGTTTGCGAAGATCTACAGAAACAACAACCGGCGGGCCAGTCGGATGTGTTGCCAATCGAGCAACTACTTCTTGGCCAAGGTAACCTGAGCCTCCAGTGATCAGAATATTGGAACTAGAATTGGCCATGACTGAAGTTGCTCTCACCGGTCCGTAGACTCTGGGGCGAGAGTCGTCGGAGGATTTTTAGACCAGTACAAGGCTAACGGCAATCCGGTAACGATATGCCAAATACCCCACCAACCCGCTATCAGCGCCATACCGCCCAGTCCTTCGAAGAACGTGAACACCAGGGACAGGCCCAAAGCTGAATTCTGTATTCCTACTTCAATCGAGATAGCGCGGCGATCCGCTTGGCTCAAACCCACTAAACTGCCACTGTAGTAACCCAGTCCAAGTGCAACGGCGTTTTGAAGTGCTACGGCCAGTGCAATCCAACCGATCCAATTCACGAAGAGATCGAAATTCCTGGAAAACACAAAACCAACAAAGAGTACAAAAAACAGTATGGAAAAAACCTTAAAAGGATGATGCAGTCGCATGGCCAATCGTGGAATTCGCCAAGCCACCAACATGCCCACCGCCAAGGGAACTCCCAGTATCACAACAATCGTACCCAGCATGTCCCATGCGTCCAACCGAACATCTCGCAGGATCGCGGCTGTGCCACTGCGCAAGCTACCCCAAAACGCCAGATTTAGCGGCGTCATCAAGATGGCCAACGCCGTCGAAGCGGCAGTCATCGTCACCGATAGCACGGTTGTTCCGCGAGCCAAATGTGTGAGAAAATTAGATAGATTTCCGCCAGGACATGCAGCCACTAAGATCATTCCAAGAGCCAGACTAGGAGAAATGTTGAGCACCAGCGTTAGAAGAAAAGTAAACGCAGGCAGAAGAATAAACTGAGCAACTATCCCGGTGACTGGTGCCAGAGGCTTAGCCCAGATCTGTTTAAAGTCAGAAACCTTGAGATCCAAGGCAACACCAAACATCACTAGTCCGATAACAAGATTAAGCAGCCAGAGTCCCTGGCTATCGAATCGCAGGCGAACTAGATCAATGTCCATTCAAGTTGGCCCTCCCGTCATCTAAACAGTTGAAAATTCTGCTATCGTCCACGAGGCTCTTCGTGCATCTTCTTAAACTCAAGCAGGCTGGGAGCCCACATGTGTTTCACGGGATCGACGTCAATGTGAATTACCGAACATCGCTTCGAAGCCACCGCCTGTTCAATGGCTGGTCTCAGTTGTTCCACCGTTTGAACGCGCTGACCAAACGCGCCCATCGCCTCGGCTATTCGATCAAACGCCATCTCACTGAAGTCCGCATTGATTGTCTCGTCAGGCCCCAGCGACTTGCGAATCATCGTCTTGATCGGGCGTAGTGTGAACGACTGGTTCATCTTCACCATACCCCATTGCTTGTCACAGCAAACCAAATAGATCACGTCCAGGTCATTGCGTACCGCCGTTTCGATCTCTTGGATGTTAAATCCCATAGCTCCATCACCGATCAAGCAGTAGACCTGTCGATCCGGATGGGCAATTTTCGCGCCCAGCGCCTGAGCCACTCCGGCACCCAACATACCAAATTTAGGGGTCCCCAGCACGGTCATTGGCGTGCGGATTTCGTGGTAGAAATTACCCCATACCGCTGTGTTGCCGCCATCGATCACATAGTAGGCATCAGACTTAAAAACCTGTTGACAGACTCGCGCCGCATGTGCCGCAGTGAGCGGTGCGTCCTGTTTTGAAAAAATGTCGTCCAGTTTAGCACGCTGACTTTCCTGCATTTGATGATAACGTTCCACTGCGGCTTGACGTTGAGACAATTGAATTTGCCCTTGGCGACTGGACAGCTCTTCAGCCAGTTGAATTAGGAATTGCCGAACGTCGGACAAGATGGCTAAGTTTACCGGTTTGTTCAGTCCCAATATCTCGTCGTCGATATCAACCTGGATGTGTGTCTGTTGTTGAGGCTGCCGCCAATTAGGAGCTTTACCCCACCAATCGGTTTCGCCAATTCGTGAGCCGAGCGTCAACACGCAATCAGCTTCGTTGCGCACCAAATTATTCAATTGCACGTAGATCATCGGCACGCTCAACCGACACGTTTCCGCGATGGCACCTCGGGCGGCCCAACTGGTGACCACGGGGCTATGTAGCAATTGGGCGACTCGCAGTAATTCTTGCGAAGCCTGAGCATGGACCACTCCACTGCCAGCATGAATCAACGGCAGTTGCGCCTTGACTAAAAGTTCGGCCGCCTGCCGGACCAACTGAAGGTCGGGCTCCAAAGGCTTGACTCGGCGATAAGATTCAGGCGCGGGCATCGCCGTTAGCGACTGTTTGCGATTCAGGATGTTTTCCGGGATGTCAACATGCACCACTCCAGGTCGTCCACGATAAGCAATCCGAAAGGCTCTCTTCATCAGCTCCACAATTCGATCTGGCGAAGTCACGGCGCAGCTAAACTTACTGATGGCTTTGATCGCACCAACTTGATTAAAATATTGGTAGGTGCCGCCTCGGTCAGGATATCCAATGCCGGTGCGACGCGTGCTGGTCAAGACCATGACACGGTTTCCTTCGCCATTTTCCACGGCGACTCCAGGTAATGCATTGGCCACTCCTGGACCATTGCTTGCGATACACACTCCCAGCCGCCCCGTGGTTCGAGCATACGCGGCAGCCATGTGAACCGCACATGCTTCGTGTCGCGGACTGATCAATTGGATTCCATGTTTACCCAGTGAGGCATATAAACCAAAGTACGTTCCATCAATAATTCCGAAGACATGCCGCACTCCCTCTGCTGCCAGCATCCTTGCGACAGCATCACCACCCAACATTCGTTCCACTGATCACCCCTTGCTCGTAATTCGTCGTTTATCAATCACTCGTGAAAAATGTTTTCGAGCGTCAGCAAGTTAGATGAGCTGCCTTGGCAGGCAGGCTGAGACTCGACCTGAGCGACTTTGCCAAAATAGGTCGCAGACCCGTTGAAAATCAGACACCTCTCGCCGACTGCGGGAATGATGTGTCAAACCCGGCAGACTCAAAGAAGTTTTCTGTTTAAGGGATCGTGATGGCAGTCAGTTCTTCAGTCAGCATCTCGCGGACCGCAAGGATGTCCGCCACCAGGACGACACCACTTTTGTCGATGTCTGCAGGACCACTTGCGGGCTGAACATTGCCCAACTGAGATCTGACCGCAAGCAGATCAGCAACCAAGACCACAAATTTTCCGCCTTCGCTGCCTGTCATCTCTCCGACCAAATTTCCGATGAATAGCGTGATTGGGGCAGCCAAGCCGGTCTGCGGGGTAGCCTTGACGACAACTCGTAGCCAACGGTTATGAATCACATTATTGGGCCACTTCACCAACACGCGCTCCAGCCCTGCGGTGATCGGCGAAACTCCAAAAGATGTCGGAGGGCTGGCCAATTGCCACTGCTCCGGCAAAAACTGCGACTGGTCAAAACTGCCA
>DAIRSD010000480.1:0-3918 GCA_036804625.1 Aureliella sp.
ATCAAGAAGACGGCGTCATCCGCATTGACACCTTGTGGATTGACTTGAATATTGCGCTTGGGTCGAATGGGAGTATTGTCTGGATGAAATTCTCGGGATCTGCCGTCCTTTGCTGCTTAGGCCCTCATTAATGCAAAGTCGCCCGTGTGTCGAGGCCACTGCCAATTGTCGATTTCTCCGCCAAAAGTGCCGATCGACGACGGTGGAGCAAACACCAATCGCACATCACGCAAGTAGGTATAAAGAAACAGTCCGTACGTCTTGCCCGTGAACATTTCCGCCACTTCGGCCCGTAGGCCCGCATGTTGCTGTTCAGCCAGCTTCTCCAAATGGCGACTTTGTTGGCGTATGGCCTCGGTTCGAGCCAAAAAATCCATTCCTGGGCGGACGACCGATAAGACCTCCTGAGAAACATCCCTGTACGATTCAGTGATACGCACCACATAACCCGGTGCAGGTATTTCTTGCTGCCGATGATTGGCCTGGAAACCACTTGCCAACAAATCATCACCCTGAAGGCTGGCTTGCTGAATGGCTTCATAGGCGCAGTGGTGATTCGTGATGATCAATCCTTCCGGAGAAATAAACGAACCGGTGCACCCATTAACTCGGCAAATTCCGTCCACCAAGCTAGTCTTCTCAGCATGAAACAGCTCGTCAGCCGCCAGATCAATTCCCCTGGATTTCAGCTCCAAACTTTGCAGCTCACTGACCGGAAACATGCCCTCGTCGGCCTGAGTCGCATTTGCAAACCATAAACATAAGGCGAGTAACTGGAACGATCGGCACTCGATTGATAGGTGAAAACTCACGGAAAAGTCCTCGTCTAGTTCATCCCAAATATTGAGATTAATTAGCAGTTCGATATTGTAAATTTCTCAGTTCAAAGGCAGCCGTTGACTTTCAACCATCTTTCGTTCTGCTTACAATAAGTCGGTTTCAAGTGAAACACTAAAAAATTCCTAGCAGTCAGTAATTCTAAAAAAGAGAGCGGCATGATCTATCAGTTTACATTCAATATCTGTCAGTGCTATCGTACCAAGCTTGTACGAGTGCGCTGGGCAGCACTTCTTTGGGGGCTGGTCACAATTCTGTTTCTGCCCTGCGATCAGCTTTTGGCAAAAGGCAATTCGTCCGTTAGGTTTCTGACGGCTGTAGATCTAAGCGGAAAGGTTCACCGATTGGCCGCTGAACCAGAAATAAAGTCAACAGCGCTGGTATTCATGACAAGTGAATGTCCCATTTCGCGACAGTATATCCCTAGCTTGAATCGACTATCCGAGCAACTTGGCCAAAACGGAATCAAGCTGTATGGAGTTATCTACGATCCCAGCCTGACGCGAAATGCGGCAGAGCAGTTTGCTTCCGAGTTCAAAACTTCGTTCCCAATTTTGTTTGACGCGTCTGGCGAATTGGCATCACATTTTCAGCCATCGCACGTACCTGAGTCATTTGTGCTAAACAGCGATGGAATCGTAGTCTATCGTGGGCGCATCGACGACTTGTATGCTTCGGTGGACAAGCGTCGGCAAGAAGCGACTCGGTTTGATCTGCGCGATGCCGCCTTGGCTGCGGCTATGGGCAAGCCGATCGATCAAGCTAAGACGCAACCCATCGGATGTCGACTCGGGCCCATCTCTACTCAGGCGCCCAGCAACGTAACGTTCACTCGTGACGTTGCACCGATCCTTTATAGTCACTGCACCGAGTGCCATCGGCAGGGTGAAGTTGCCCCTATCTCTTTGTTGACTTACGAAGATGCTCAGAAGCGATCTGAGTGGTTGACTGAGATTACGACCTCCGGATTGATGCCGCCATGGCGAGCCGAAGTAGGGCACGAAGAGTTCTTGGGAGAGAGACGCTTGTCGGACTTCGCGATTTCGGTTTTGAAGAAATGGGCCGAAACGGAAACTCCCGAGGGAGACTCCGCTGATATGCCTCCCGAGCCCAATTTCCCGTCTGGTTGGAGAATGGGACAACCTGATCTGGTTCTGACGGCACCATCAGCGTTCACCGTTCCCGCCGATGGACCCGATGTCTTTCAGCATTTTGTAATTCCAATGGAATTACTCGAGGACAAGAACTTGGTTGGCTTTGAGTTCAGACCTGGAAATGCTGCGGTAGTTCACCATGCTGTATTGTTCTTGGATACTTCGGGACTTGGGCGAGCCAAAGATGAGGCGACCCCGGAACCTGGTTACGCTACTTTTGGTTCGATTGGCGTTCCCACGGCAGGCATCGTTGGCGTTTGGACTCCAGGCATGACACCTCGATTTTTCCCAGAAGGCATGGCGATGGATGTGCCAGCCGGGGCTGATTTGATCATGCAGCTTCACATCCATCCGACAGGCAAGCAAGAGACGGATCAGTCCACAGTGGGTTTCTACTTTTCGGACAAGCGGCCCACAAGGCGAGTGGCTCGAATGCCGCTGATTTTGGGATCGCTGATCGTCGACATTCCTGCTGGAAAAGCGTCGCACGAATTGGTGTCTAGCGTTACCTTACCAACCGATGTCACGTTGGTATCCGTCTTACCACACCTGCACCTATTGGGAAAAGAAATGCGTGTCACGGCGACCCTTCCCGACGGAAAGCAAAAAGAATTGGTTTGGATCAAGGATTGGAATTTCTACTGGCAAGACAACTATCTGTACAAGACACCTCTGCGATTGCCTGAAGGCACTAAACTGGATGTTTATGCTTCGTACGACAATTCGGCTGATAATCCATTCAATCCTACATCACCACCTAAGCGAGTGCTATTTGGCAATGGCAGTACCGATGAAATGTGTTTTGCCATTTTCCAGTTTGTAGCCGACGATCCAGATGGCCAACGAAAAATGCAGTTAAGCCTACGCGATACATTTATGCGTGAATGGTTACTGGCCAAACTTGATCCCGAGGCACGCACGCATATCGCTGGGGAGATGATGAAATTATTCGGAATGGAAGGCAATGCCTCAGACCTCATGCGACGCCTGACGGGCAACCGACAGCAATAGATTTTTTGCTAGTCTATAAACTGAATCGGTAAACTTTAGTTCTGATCGTTGTAGACCAAAGTGCCTTCTTCTTTGACCACTGCTACTGGCCAGTTCTCACTGGTCAATTGGGACCGTACGACCTGATTGCCGGCTCGTTGATGCTGGATCTGGAAGCGGTAGGTCTTGACGTCTCGATTGCGCATTTCGGCTACCGGAGCAAAGATGATCCGACCAGGTTCGACTCGGTAGTCGACCGGCGCATCCACTTGCAGTAGATTAGCTCCCTCGGGCAATTGAACTTGCAACTGTACGTTCTTGTCGGGCTGGTTGCCAACATTGGTTACCTGAACCGAATAGGTTGTGCTGGCACCGACTTCGACTGTGCCGTTGTCCTGACCAATGGTAAAGGCCAATTCGGCAAGACCTGCTACGGTAACCTGAGCTTTGGCTTCGGCAGCGATATTCAAATCACCTGAGGCGTTTACGCGAATGACTTGTGGTCCCAGTTGGACGGGCAGTACCGAAACCGAGAAAGGAGCGGATTGGCCTGAATCCAGTTCGGCCAATCCTAGCGTAACGCAGTGGTTTTGTGGATCGTAAGAAGCCTGTTGAATATCAGTTCCTACATATTTTAGCCCGACTGGTAAATGAACTACGAAGTCCAAATTGCGAGCCATCGCGGTTCCCGAATTGGTGACTTTTACTTGATAGGTAGCTTGTCGTTCAAGATATCGCAGTGCTGGACCTGAAATTGTCGCTGCCAGTTGAGGCGCTCGGACATCGATCTGTAAGTTCTGCTCGGCCAAAATACCATCATCATTGACGGCTCGCAGCAGGCTTTGCGCCTGGCCTGGCTGGACTGCCGCAAGATTCAGCGGCAGTCGGCGGGACTCGTTGGGGCGTAGATCGCCGATGTAGGCCTCCAACTGCGATT
>DAIRSD010000481.1:0-3895 GCA_036804625.1 Aureliella sp.
AGGCCATTGGCTGTCTGGTACCGTCGAGTGCGTTCCTTTTCTAACGCCATCATCACGATCCAGTCCAATTCACCACGGACAATCGCTGCCAGACTTTTCGGCTCGGTGTGTCGTCGGGCGGCGATAGACGGCAAGGAACCGCTGGTGCTAAGGCGCGTACTGGGGGGTGGAGGAGCTTCTTCACGAATGATTCGCAACCGCTCGTCCAGTGCGGCTGAGTGCATTCGTTCCCGCTCGAAAGGCGTTTCGCCGGCTAATAATTCATAAAGCAATACCCCCAATGAATAGACGTCCGTCCGTGTATCAACATCTAACTGGTTCAGCTTAGCTTGCTCGGGGCTCATATATTCGATCGTACCCACCAATTGACCGACCTGGGTGAACATCGTCTTCTCGGTCAGCGGTTGTCCTATAGCCTTGGCCACTCCAAAGTCGATGATTTTTGCCACGGCGACTTCATCGTAGTTTGCGACTAAGATATTAGACGGCTTTAAGTCTCGATGGATGACGCCTTTCAGGTGGGCATGCTGTACGGCATGACACACCTGCAGGAACAATTGCAAACGCTCGTTGAGCGTCAGTTGATGTTGGTCGCAATACTCGTGGATGGGAATGCCACGCACCAATTCCATGACAAAATAGGGACGCCCGGAATCGGAAGTCCCAGCATCCAGAATTCTTGCAATTCCAGGGTGGTCCATCAGTGCCAGTGCTTGACGCTCTGCCTCAAATCTGGCGATCACTTGACGTGAGTCCATTCCAGGCCGAATGAGTTTAAGAGCCGCACGCCGCTGGACGGGATCTGTCTGTTCTGCGACAAAGACCACGCCCATCCCGCCCTCGCCAAGTTCCTGCAGAAGCTTGTAGGGACCGATATAACCTCCAATGCTGACAGCCTCCGAAGGGCCATCCGCATCGATGCAGGCCACAGGTGCCTCCAGAAACTCAGGTTGTTCGATATCAACCCTCAGCAGCGCCTCGACACGATCGCGTAGTGCAAGATTTTTTCCGCAAACCTGCTGCAAATACACTGAAATTGCCTCCATCGAAGCAATTTCGCGCGCAACCTTGAAGATTGCCTCTTCATCTAGTTCATGGTCGACCATGCCGTTCTCCGCGCTTTGGGGCCGCATTGGATACCTCTTCTATCATAGTGCGATAAAATGGGCTCGGTTACCCGATACAATCGCGGTAAATTTCCTAAAAGATGTTCCTTACTGATTGGCCGCTGAATCGTCCGCCATCTCGACACGCAGCCACGCCTTGGCGTAGGCCCAATCTGCGTCGGCGGTTGAAGTGGAGATTCCAAGCATGTCGGCAGCTTGGTGAATCGTCAATCCAGCAAAGAATCGCAACTTAACCAACTTGGCTTTGCGAGGGTCCTTGGAAGCTAATTTATCCAATGCATCATTTAATTCGATCAGGTCGATGCTGGGTCTGAATGCTTCTAGTTCAATTGCTGATAAACTGATTTTTTGAAACTCACCGCCAGCTTTTGTTGAACGTTTGTGCCGGGCTTGTTCGACCAGTATCCGCCGCATCGCTTCTGCTGCAGCCGCAAATAGGTGCCCTCGGCTGTTCCAGTGCTGAACTCGTTCTGTATCGACAAGTCGAATGTAGGCTTCGTGGACAAGAGCCGTTGCCTGTAGAGTCTGACCGGGCTTCTCAGATGCCATTTTTTGCACTGCCAGTTTACGTAGTTCACCATAGATCAGTGGCAGCAGTCGTTCAGCGGCATCCGAGTCTCCCTGTTCAATTGCAAGTAGGATCTGTGTCACTTCGGTCATCGTATTGAAACCTCAGGGCTCGACGTTCCAATGATTCTAAAAAACATTCTTGACAGGTGACAAAAAACCTTGATCCACCAAATCTTGCAATCGAAAAGAGTGATATCCCAACTTCTTAGTTTATCTCGGATTTAGGACGTTCTCAAGTCGGGGCCAAGGCTCTGAATCGCAAAGGGTTTGTCCACGAGATGCTTGACCAAGTTATAGACTCGAGCGGCAACTGGATTGAAAAGTCGGAGCTAGCTCAAGCCAAGTTGCTGGGATATCTTATGTCCGATGGGAAAGACGACTTGAGAAGTCCCATCGAAATCCGGATCGGTCGTGTTCTGAAATCGAAATCGATCGACCGCAGCCGGATTGAACTTGTCATAGCCCTATTGATCAGCCGAATGACTGTAGGTTAGACTGAATCAAACTAGCTGCCGCTTCGAGGCTTACTTAAACAACATTGATACACCGAAGTCGTGGGACTGTCGTTTTGGGAATGGTTGATTCTTGACAGTTTTCTAAGAAACTAGCTTCGATGCATGAGCCATTGACAGAATTGCGTTTGCCTTGTGTTGTACCACCCGAGGTAGCCGAGCGACGGTGGGCCGAGTGGTGGCAGGCGATGGAGTTGAGTAACGCAATGTTGATGGCTGGCCTAAGGCATAAGATAGGTCCGGATGGCGATTTGGCGCAGGCCTATCGGCAGTGGTATCGCGCGCATCAAGAGCGCAAATGGCAAGAAATCATGGAAGTCCAGCGGCGTCGTGCAAAGCAAGACAATCAACAAACTACTGGCTGACACCACCATGCCTCCTTCCCAACTCCTGACAGCCCTAGAACACGTTTGGTCCACGCTGGCCGATGTTCCGCACAAGGCCATTGCGGGTGGGCTGGCCGTATCTTTTTGGGGCTATCCTAGAAGCGCACGAGATGTTGATTTGGCCATACTGCTACCCAAGGTCAATCCGCTACAACAACTCGATCAAACGCTGGCGGTCAATCGAGAGGCTTTGGATTTCATCTATTTGCAAAACTGGTCTAAGCAACTAGGCGTGCAAATTCCTGTGGAGCGATGAGAAGGTTTCAAGGCGAAATTAGCTTGAGTCTTTTTGCCTTGACTTGCGAATCCGTTTGAAGATCTATCACCGTGCTAGGAAAAGCATAGAGGACATACAATGGCGTGGCGACCAACGAGCAGGGTAGTCGAAGGAGAATTGGATAATACGACGCTGGGTTGGACGATCGGCTGGATTCGTTTGGAAGGACGGAAGGAACCCTTGAAGCTGAAACTGGTTGGCAATTGCCATCCCGATCTGGCTGGCTGGAAGTTCCGCATCGTGCGAAGTGAACCCTGTCCCGAGCAAGGAGACGATCCGGACTTCAGCGGCATTGCCACAGACCAATCGGGTATGATCGGCGATGTAACGGCCGACCAAATGTTGCGGCACTACGATTGTTCCTCCGATGAGTTTCTGAGGCGGACTCGTTGCGGTGAGCCACCCCCGACAACTCTCAGAAAGGCGCTCTATCTGGAGTGGTTTAGCAATCGGAACGGGCGCGTCGTGATCCAATCCACGCGCTTGGCCGTGGAACGACTCGGCGAACGAGTCTTTCAGTTAACGGAAGCAGAATATCTGGAACAGGCCCAACGCAACCTGGAAGAAATGGAGTTTTTCATGCAGCAAATCAACCACGCGCTCAGTCAAAGATCTTCCGAAGGATACGATGCACCAAACGTCTAAGTAACTTCCAATAGTAAGTAGAATTTACGTCGCTGCAATCGCAGAGAAACCTGTTTGAGCGGCGATCAGCGAGAAGCGTCCAAATTTCTCCAAAGAACCGTCAGACTTTTGGCTGAAGTGAGTATTTTGGGGTGTAACCATTAAAACTTAGCAAGTCATCGCAACATCCGGCCAAAACAAACGACAAGCAAAGTCAGCTAAGTGTCAATTGTCTACAGATAGGTTGCGAACAGTGGCGTGGACAAATATCGTTCGACTTGACTGCACATCATGGTAACGATCTTCTTGCCTTTGAATTCTGGGCGTTTAGCAACTTGAATCGAGGCCCAGGCGTTTGCTCCAGAACTGATGCCAGCCATAATGCCTTCCTCTCGTGCC
>DAIRSD010000482.1:0-3871 GCA_036804625.1 Aureliella sp.
GGGGTGGGTGTTCGGACGTGAGCATGCGTTTGGCTGCCGGAATCGGTGGTTCGGGTCCACGAGCGTTGGTGGGGGGAACGCTGAGCGCCAATCCGTTATCATGTGCTGCCGGTTATTATTCGTTGCTGGAGATGGAACGTACTGGCGCGCCGATCATCGCTGGACATGCTGGTGAGCGATTGACTGCTGGCCTACAGAAGATCATCGACAAATACAGCTTGCCTTTTGTAGTGTACAACCAGGGTTCGATCGTTCACCTAGAGACATCTGGGACGCTCTTGTTGGACCTGCGAAATCCGATTCGACTGTTTCGGGAACTCAAGCCGCGCAAACACATGATGGAAGAGATGGGTGCCGCCTATATGTCACAAGGCATCATCACTTTGGCTGGTTCTCGAATGTACACTTCGATGGCCGACACGGACGCGGTGATCGACGATGCTTTGGGACGCTTTGAAACCGTTTTGGCTGCCTGTGCTTGATGGATGCGGCCAGGCAGACCGGCAGTCGACGAATTTCTCACAATTGTTAGTGACGGTAACATAATGGAATCTCAGCCACTGATCATCGCTATCGATTTGGGGACCTCAGGCCTGAAGGCGGCTCTGATCACAGCCGGAGGGCAAGTGCTGGGTTGGGAGAGTCAGCCGGTGAAGCTGATATTGACTGACGATGGCGGCACAGAGCAATCGCCCGATGATTGGTGGCAAGCGCTGCTGTTGGCTACAGGCCGACTGCTGGACCGTGTCCACCAGGCTCGATCGCGAACCATTGCAATTTGCTGCTCGACTCAGGGCGAAGGTACCATTGCTGTCGATAGCAGCGGAAAAGCACTAAGCAACGCAATCTTATGGATGGACATGCGCGGTGCGGCGGCTCTTAAAGAACAGTTGCGAGGCTTGGTCAATTTGGAAGGCGTCAGCCTTCGGAAGCTATTGCGATTTGTGCGGCTGACTGGCGGTGCACCGTCGATGACTGGCAAGGACCCCGCTGGTCATATCTTATGGATACGACAGCAACGGCCTGAGGTCTACCGGAAGACTTTCAAGTTCCTAAACGTTTTGGACTATTTAAACCTTCGCCTTTCCGGGCGATTTGTGGCTACCTTTGATTCAATCCTTACCAATTGGGTTACCGACAATAGAAACCCCAACGACATTCGCTACGAAGCCGGGTTGATTGCCAGTCTGGGGATGGACCAGCATCAGTTGCCCGATATCGTTGCTTGTACCTCAGTCATTGGTCAATTGAAGTCCGACGTAGCCAATGAATTAGGGCTATCCCCGCAAGTGAGAGTGGTTGCAGGAGCGATCGATACGACTGCCGCCGCGATCGGTTCGGGCGCGATCGACGATTTTCAGCCACATCTTTATATTGGCACATCTTCATGGATTTGCGCTCACGTGCCATTCAAGAAGACGAATCTCTTTAGCAAGCTGGCGTCCGTCCCCTGTGCAGTACCGGATCGCTACCTGTTGATTGCTCTCCAAGCCACAGCCGGAGGCAATTTGACTTTTTTGCGAGACAATATTATTTACCATAAAGACGAACTGCTCCAAGAGGCCGATCAACCGGATATCTTCAAAGTGCTGGATCAAATTGCTGGAAGAGTGCCGGCCGGAGCCAACGGGCTGATATTCACGCCGTGGCTGTGGGGCGAACGCGCCCCCATCGAAGATAGGCACGTGCGTGGAGGTTTGTACAACCTTTCACTAAACAACAATCGCGCGGACATCTTGCGAGCCGTCTTGGAGGGTATCGCCATGAATACTCGCTGGCTGATGAAGCCCGTAGAAAATTTTCTTGGCCAGCGCGTACCCTCAATCAACTTCGTGGGTGGCGGTGCACAATCTGACTTGTGGTGTCAAATTCTTGCGGACGTGATGAATCTTCAGGTCAATCAAGTGACTGATCCGATTTGCGCCAACGCGCGCGGGGCAGCATGGATAGCCGCTGTGGGGCTGGATCTAATCAAGTTTCACGAGATTCCCAGCCTAGTACAAGTCAATCGATCCTATCATCCTGATGCGGCAAGCCGACCGCTGTATGACGAGAAGTTCGAGATTTTTCAACGGATATATCGTCAAATGAAGGGTATTCACCAGAGACTCAATCGCCATGTGTGACCTTGTCTTCCGTGAAACGTTTTCAGCTTCTAAATTTCCCAAAGAACCGAAAAAGAAAAGGTATCAGGCTTTTAGCCAGGGCAAACCTTTCATTGACAGTTTGCTCTAGCACGTGTAGCCTGCTGTTGCCAGTGGCAATCGCCTAACCGATTTTTTCAAATATCGAATTCCCGAAATCTGATGCCAGACTACTCGTACTATCGGAACCAATTGCGTGGATTGAAGCTGCCTGCGGCATTTGTAGATCTAGACCTACTGGATCACAACATTCAGCAGATATTGCAGCGGGCCGGTGAGCTTCCCATTCGGATTGCCAGTAAGTCGGTGCGATGTTGCCACATGTTGCAACATATCTTCTCAGCCTCCAATCAGTTTCGCGGATTGATGACATTCAGTGTCGACGAGGCACTGTTTTTGGTCGAACAAGGGTTTGATGACTTGTTGATGGGTTACCCCGAAACGCACCCTGATCGTCTGGCCGCACTGGTATTGGCAAACCGTCGCGGCGCAAGAATCGTGCCTATGGTAGACTGCCAGAAGCACATGGAACTGCTGAATGCCCAAGCGATCAAGCAACAGCATGTGCAGCCGATTTGCGTCGACGTCGACATGTCGGCAGAGTTTCCGATGGTCTATTTCGGCACCTATCGTTCATCGATCAACAGCGTTGCCAAGTTTAAGGAATTTCTTGAGCATCTGAAGCGATATCCCGGACTGAAACTAGAGGGCATCCTGGGCTACGAAGCGCAAATTGCTGGTGTGGGCGAGCAAAATCCGTTCAGTGGCAAGTTGATGGGCGCAGTAATCCGTCAGCTCAAGAATCGCTCGATTCCAGAATTGACCGCTCGTCGTCAGCAGTGCGTACAAATGGCCAAAGAAGCCGGTCACGATCTGCGACTGGTCAATGGTGGTGGCACAGGCAGCATCCGTTCTACGAAGCAAGATTGCAGCGTCACCGAAATCACGGTGGGTTCTGGTTTCTATTGCCCAGGACTTTTCGACTACTATCGAGACTTCCGCTTTCAGCCAGCCGCTGGTTTTGCGCTAGAGATCACTCGACAACCGCGAGCAGGCATGTTTACGCTGGCCGGTGGAGGCTATATTGCTTCAGGTAGCATCGGTCTGGATAAGCGACCACTACCTTATTTACCAGACGGAATTCAACTGATTGCCAATGAGGGAACTGGTGAAGTGCAGACGCCGATCAAGTATTCCGGACCAGAGAAACTGGAGATTGGCGATCCGGTCCTGTTTCGCCACGCAAAGGCAGGGGAACTGTGCGAGCGATTCAATGAACTTCACCTAATACGCTCGGGACAAGTCGTGCAGTCGGTACCAACCTATCGCGGCCAGGGCCGCTGTTTCCTTTAATATTCGCGGAGCAAGACAGGCATTAGGCGTTAGACTAATGCCTAATGCCTAACTTAGGGTTTCCACCAAATGACATCCACAATCTCAGTTCGCAATCCAATTCTTGATCGCGAAATTTACAGCATCGAATCTCCGGACCAGAGCCAAATACTGCAAGTCATGCAACGTGCTCAGAAGGCCGCTTCCGACTGCGCTTCAATGACTTTACAACAACGCATCCAGCATGTTCATCACTTAAAGTACTGGATTTTAGACAACAGTGAGTTCATTTTAGACTCGATCATGGCCGAAACGGGCAAATCGCGTTTTGATGCACTTTCGGCCGAAGGCTTTAGTACCTGTGACGTGCTGGAGACCTATACCAAATTGGCTCC
>DAIRSD010000483.1:0-3857 GCA_036804625.1 Aureliella sp.
GAATGCATCCAGCGTGTCGATGCTCGAAATCAGTGTGATTCCCGTGCCATGGGCGTTCGTTCGCGACAATCACCAACTGGATCGAGCAGAATTTTAGCGAGGAATCTTACACCCGAAAAGGCCAAGCTCAATTTTTGTTGAACACTTCTAGTTTGCTTGGCTGTCCGCCCAGTCCCAGTCGTCCCAAGCGTATTGCAAGGGACGAGAAAGGACTACTCGCCGAGCCTGGCGCTTAAAAAGGCGGAGGACAAACTAAGCTGGGCTTAGCCTTTGTACTCGGCTGCAAAGAACTCGCGGCTACCTTCTACGCTGGGTTTGATGGTCCGAGCGCCCTTCTTCCAGTTCGCTGGGCAGACTTCCCCGTTCTGCTCGAAGTATTGAAGTGCTTGTACCATACGCAGCGCCTCGTCGACGCTGCGGCCCAACGGTAGATCGTTGATTACTTGATGACGGACGATGCCGCTTTTGTCGATCAGGAACAATCCGCGCAGCGCGACTTCGTCATTAAGAAGTACGTCGTAGTCTCGACTAATTTTCTTGCTCAAATCGGCTACCAATGGATACTGGATATCTCCCAATCCGCCCTGATCACGCGAAACCTTACGCCAAGCAAGGTGCGAGAACTTGCTGTCTACGCTTACTCCTAGAACCTGGACGCCCAACGCTTCAAATTCGTCAGCTCGATCAGAAAAGGCGATGATCTCAGTCGGGCAGACAAAGGTAAAATCCAAGGGATAGAAATATAGCAGTACGTATTTGCCTTTGAAATCGCTCAAACTGATTTGCTTGAAGCTTCCGTCCGCCAAAACGGCGTCAGCTTTAAAGTCCGGTGCTGGTTTTGTTACTAGAGTGCTCATTGCGCATTCCTTTCTTATTAAAATAAAATTTCTATTTGCAAAGCCAGAGATATGGCTGTGAATCGCCGTCAACAGCCTAGTATTCTTTCTTGGACAGTGCATGCCCCTCCGCTTTTCATGGTGCAAGCCAAAGCTGACACTCAAGGCATGCTCTATATTAACGCATCGGCCAGGGGTTGGGGAGCGCAAAACGGAGCCACACGCCAATTCTTCTTGATGGATGAGTTGATTTGCACATGATGAAACACCGAAAATGAATCATTCTGAGAAGTTGCATCATTCAGAGAATTCCCCCAATGACCAAATCACGTCGGTCAGCCAGTTGCGGGAAATTGTCGGCCAGTTTGTCGCCGAGCGCGCTTGGCACAGGTTTCACAACTTGAAGAACCTTTCGATGTCGATCGCCATCGAAGCGGCAGAGTTAATGGAGCACACGCAGTGGCTGACCACTCAGCAGGTTGAGTCGGGGGAGCCGCAGGATCTACAAGGGGTCGCCGAGGAGTTGGTGGACGTGCTTTGTTACGTGCTGGCGCTGGCCAATCGTCTGGATATCGACTTGACCGGATCGCTGTTAGCCAAGATGGACAAAAATCGTCGAAAGTATCCTGTTGATTCGCCGCAAACCGCGATGGGTTTACCAACTCCAGATCAGTGATATTGTGTCTGGTAATTGACCACAGCCACCCATAGCATACTTGATAGCCCATAAAAAACTGCCAAGCGTTCGCTTGGCAGTTTCTGATGGTTTTCTAGTCGCCACAAACAGTTGCGGCTGACTTGCTATAGCAGTCACTTAGTACATGTCGTGATCGCCAGCATGTCCCTTGGAGCCCTTGTCGTCCTTTGGCTTTTCGGCAATCAACGCATCGCTGGTCAATAGCAGAATGGAAACACTGGCCGCGTTGCTCAAAGCGGTACGAGTCACTTTGGTGGGGTCGATAACACCGGCCTTCACCAGATCTTCGTAGGAGTCGGTGAGCGCGTTGTAGCCTTGGTTACCCTTGGACTCAGCGACCTTCTCGCACACGATGCCGCCGTCCTTTCCAGCATTCTCGGCAATCATTGTTAGTGGTGCTCGACATGATCGCACGATGATGTTGAAGCCCACTTCTTCATCAGGCGTCAGTTCAGTGCTTGGCTTCAGTCCGGCGCTGGCTCGCAACAGGGCCACACCGCCCCCGGGCAGAACGCCCTCTTCAACGGCAGCACGCGTTGCATACAGAGCGTCCTCGACACGCGCCTTCTTCTCCTTCATTTCGCTTTCGGTAGCTGCACCGACATTGACCTTGGCTACACCGCCAGCCAGCTTGGCTAGGCGTTCTTCCAGCTTTTCGCGATCGTAGTCACTCGTCGTAACTTCGACTTCGCGACGAATCTGGTCGATGCGAGCCTTGATATCGGCGCTCTTGCCAGCACCTTCAATGATCGTGGTGTTATCTTTGTCGATGATCACCTTTTTGGCGCGTCCAAGTTCAGGCAAGCCAACCGACTCAAGTTTGATGCCCAGAGCTTCGAAGACGGCTGTTCCACCGGTCAGAATGGCAATGTCTTCCATCATGGCCTTACGACGATCTCCGTAGCCAGGAGCTTTTACAGCAGCGATATTCAATGTGCCGCGAAGGCGATTGATCACCAAAGTAGCCAGTGCTTCGCCGTCGACGTCTTCAGCAATGATCAGCAGTGGCTTGCCTTGCTGAACCACGGCTTCAAGAACGGGCACCAGGTCCTTGATGCTCGAGATCTTCTTCTCAAAAACCAGAATGTATGGATCTTCCAGAACAGCTTCCATGCTGGAAGCGTCCGTTACGAAATAAGGCGACAGGTAGCCGCGATCAAACTGCATGCCTTCAACAAATTCCAGTTCTGTATGCAGGCTCTTGCCCTCATCAACGGTAACTACGCCATCTTTTCCAACCTTTTCCATGGCTTCGGCCAACAGTTCACCGATTTCACGGTCATTGTTAGCAGCGATCGATGCGACGTTAGCCATTTCGCTCTTGTCGCGGATCTTGATTGACATCTTCTGAAGCTTTTCTGTGATGTCGGCAACGGCCTTTTCCATGCCTGACTTCATCTGAATCGGATTGACGCCAGCCACAACCGACTTCAACCCTTCATTAAAAATCGCCTCAGCCATCACGGTTGCGGTCGTAGTGCCATCGCCAGCTACATCGCTGGTCTTGCTGGCCACTTCTCGCACCATGCGAGCGCCCATGTTTTCGTAAACGTCCTCCAGATCGATTTCTTTAGCTACTGTCACACCGTCTTTGGTAACGGTCGGACTTCCAAAGCTCTTCTGGATGATGACGTTGCGGCCCTTGGGACCCAACGTGACCTTTACGGCTCGTGCCAACTTCGAAACGCCTCGACGAATGGCTTCGCGAGCTTCTTGTTCAAATACGATAATCTTCGCCATGTTATTTCTAACTCCAAATTACAAAATGTTTTAAGTTGAGTGGTTGCGTATCCAGTGCCAGTAAACAAGACCGTCAGCTTATTCAATCACGGCCAGAATTTCGTTTTCGCTCATCAGCAGATACTCTTCGTCGCCAATTTCGATCGCTTCACCGGCATAGCTGGTAAACAAGACGCGATCGCCAGCCTTGACTTGCATAGAAGCTCGATTTCCATTTTCCAACAATTTTCCGTCGCCAACACTGACCACTGTACCCCGAGTGGGCTTGTTCTTGGCACTGTCCGGTAGATAGATGCCCCCAACGGTTCGTTCCTCAGAATCCTCGCGGCGTACGACCAAACGATCGCCCAGGGGTTGAAGCTTGATTTGACTAGTACTCTTCTTTTTTGTAGCCGTCGCCATGAACGACACTCCTCCATTGTGAACTTCGGGACTGTTTCAAAATCGAGTCCAAACCCTTTGAACCCGACGAGTCTATCTAGAACCGTCCTGAGTAGGCCAAATGCGATCCATCCCACCTGGGAATGGATAGAATATCAGCCGGTCAAAACGGCAATAATGCGGCAGTTTCCCGTAGAAAGCAA
>DAIRSD010000484.1:0-3849 GCA_036804625.1 Aureliella sp.
AGGAGAAGAGTTGGCAATATAATTAACCTTAGATAATTCCCCAAAATCGGCTATCGACATCTCAAACCTGGATAAGAATAGGTTACGTGGACGAAGCCTACCTCCCGAACGAGACGGATACAACTCTAACGCATACGAATGGCAGAGCTGGTTCCCATCATGTCTCGAATGATAATCGTCGCTGGCACGTTCGACACTTTCGAGGACATTGTCGGTTGGGCGATCATCGCATTGTTGATGATTCCGATCGCGCTGCTGATCGCACTTCCGTTTCTGGCTATTGCATCGCGGTCATCAAGCTCATCGTCGGGGCGAATCTTCCGGTTCATTATGGGCGGCGGTTTTGCCGCCATCGGAATTGCGACTGGACACCGGTTGTATTGGCATGCGACGAATGACCTACCGGCAATAGTCTGGTATGTGATTGGTGGACTAGTTGGCGCGATTGTCGGTACATTAATTGCGACCATCGTTTTGTTAACGCTTGCGGCGATTTACGCACGCCTTCATCGCATTCACGGTGGAACGCCGGACAAGTCCACGTAACACATGAAGGCTTAGTTGTTGCGTTGCCAATGGTGTGAAGTTGAAAGCGGGTGTGGCTGGGGCGAAGGAGAAGAGTTGGTACCAGAATGGTCAGCCACTATTGAAGACTCGACACGGCAGGTTGATTGATTCAGCCAGTGCTTTTAGTACACTAACCTGCAGTTTATAATCACGGGTCGGAGTCGCCAGATTTTATTCGAAGGGCTCCCGCCCAATTCCCAGGACTTACATGGATTCTTTCGTCTTTTGTGGAGTAGATCCCATCCGTGGCTGATGAACCAGACGACGAGATTGCACAACAGTGGTACGAGACCAAGACCGCGATGATGGTTGACCTATTGGGAGCGGAGCAAGAAGTTGTAATGCACGCACTCATTCCGTACTGCGTCGGCGGTGGTCTTGACCTGTATTACTTTCCAAATGGCATTCCTGGTACCGCTGTTGCGACGAAAGAACTTTGCGAACTCCCAGGCAAAGGCTCGACTAATGATGATTTTGACAACTACGAGCTTGTGATGTTTACACGGCACCCAATCTCGCTCAAAGATGCCAAAGATCGATCATCGCCATTTGGTGCTGTCCATCGCTCGATCAATGCGATTTTGGGTTGTATCGCGCCTTACAGTGCACAGGCGAAACTCAATCCAAGAGAAACGTGCGAATTTCCCGAAGACATGGAGTAACTTGGGGGACGGTGTCTGATATTCGATGCATTCAAACCGATGAAAGAACACAACCGATTCGGGTAGCTTATGATCATGGAGATTCATCGGTCGGAAATGGATTTCGCACGACAGCATGGAGGACAAGAGCTTATAGATAGACTGTCCGCATCCGGATACTATCCATACTCTGATATGGATCGGCCTGCTGTGGTCTGAACCGGACCAACAAAACCGTGCACCGAAGCATCCGATGGGCCGTTTTTTGACTTTAGAGACCTCACTGACGGATACTCGGTGACGTTAGACGTTCGTCGACATTCCAAAATGCGCAGAGAAAAGCCTGAACTCCGCACACGAAGTGGTAACAAAGTCAACTTCCTCTCATCGCGATATTCGGACATGATGCCTCAGAGGGCAGATGCCGACCAAGTGCTCTACCACGAGTACGGAACTCAACTACGTCGCACGGTCGATGGCTTATACATTTTAAACGTATTGTGTGGGCGAATTGTTGAGTACGGCGTCGAGATAGCGCTAACAGCGGATGAGATCACAAGTTATCTTGATGATGGTGGGGATTGCTTCATTCACAACCTTGGCGAGGACATTTACAGCTATCCGGAAGCGTTCAAGTCGCGAGTCCAGAGGTATTGTTGATGGCAACGTGATCAATGTGCTACCAGGTCGCGAGGAACAAATGCAGGCTTAGACGTTGCGTCGCCACAGGATTGAAGTTGGCAGCGGGTGTGGTTGGGGTCGTAGGAGAAGAGTTGATATCACAAATAATTTGAGATAAGTACCCAAGATCGGTTGTCGACATACCAAACCAAGATAAGAAGAAGTTAAGCCATGATGGCAGACACTAACCTTCGCACGCTCAGCAAATTGGATCCTTGAACTTAACAGTTGATTCTTTCCATGGAATTCATTCATGACCAAAAACATTCTGATCACTGGAGCAACCGGAAATATTTCATCTGGGATCATTACCCAACTCAAGGGATCTGGACATAGAATCCTTGCGTTGGTGCGTCATCCTGAAAAGGCGGAGGAACTCAAGCGACAGGGGGTAGAGCTTCGGGTCGGCGATCTGGAGAAGCCGTGGACGCTACCTGCAGCCTTCGCGGGTGCCGACATTGTCTGGATGTTGGCACCGCCTGGACCTCGCGCTCCGGAACAATGCTCCAACGGGCTGTGGGCGGCGAGGCAGGCCGGAATCAAGCATGTCGTACGCTTATCGGCCATTGGCGCATCGCATACTGCGCCAACGATTAACAGCCGCTTGCATGCGCTTTCCGACGCCGAATTAATCGCTTCGGGCATTTCATTTACTATTCTGAAGCCGCACTACTTCATGCAGAATCTGCTGATGGCAGCTCAGAGCGTCTCTCAAGATGGTGCGATGTACTTCGCGCTCGCCGATGGAAAGATGGGGCTTATCGACGCGCGTGATATCAGCGAATTTGCCGCGCATGTACTCACCAGCGATGGGCACGAAGGAAAGACATACACGCTTACCGGGCCAGCTTCGATTTCGATGCACCAGGTTGCAGCGGCAATCGGCGAAGCAATCGGGAAGGGTGTGAAGTATGTGCCGGTTACTGTTGACGCCGAACGGCAGGCGATACTGCAGATGGGAATGGACGAGTGGATGGCGAATTTGTTCGGTGACTATTCCGCCGCTTAGTCGACATTCAGAACCGCCGTTGCGCTGTCTGATGCCGTGCCATCTCCCGAAATTTTTGCGTTGTACCCAGCGATCACCTTGCCGCTGTAGGTGGTTGTTCCACCGATTAGCGGATTGGGTACTACTTCCGGCTCAGGAATCACGATCACACGACCGTCTGTTAACTCCCTTGCAAGCAGTACTGTTTCCAGGCAATTGCCTAATTGGAGCTTGTTTTAGCAATTGCAGGTCCCTTGCAGACGCTTCCCATATACATCCAGACTTTCTCATCTGTGTCGATAATACGAACCTCCACGTAGACCTTTCCTTGATCGCTACCAACAACTATCGCCATCTTCCCCTTATGGATTCCCGCTCGAATTGTCACTTGTTCTCCTACGCAGAATGGAAAACCATTCGTGTATCTCCAATACCACTCCTGGGTAACTCTAAATATTGCTAGCGGTATCCATGCTAGAAAAAAGCCTAACACAGAACCAGCGACTACAGACGCGACGTAGGGAACTCCTCGACCATTCATTTCGCTGGCGACCACCAATGAGGCAGTGACCGTAACTATCGACCAACCCAAAGCAATATACCGATACCATTTACCAACTGCTGGTAAAAGTGCTGCCTTTCTAGCCGCTCTTGTCTCTTTCGATGTTTTCACACTGTATCAATCCAAATACTCAAGCCAGTTTAAGTATGAAAGCCAGTCCCAGCCGAAGTTCTCGTGAACGTAATCAGCGGTATGACCAGTTCCGATGACCCCAAGCCAGCCAAGAGGTGTAAGCAGCTGAGGAACGGTTGCCATATAGTCGCCAGCCTGCGCAATTCTAGTGTGACTCAGAATGGGGGACACACAGATTGGAAGGATACCTCTCGAAAATACTAATGGAGATTCTTGCCAGGCTTCCTATGTCGCCCAGTTTTCCGCTTTTGTTCTTGAGATGGTTTCGGTACCCCACG
>DAIRSD010000485.1:0-3839 GCA_036804625.1 Aureliella sp.
AATGCAAGTTCCAGTCGGCACATTCGACCTGTTCAACTCGCCCCACTCCTTCATATCGTGGAAGCAGGTCGTCGCGACTTGACAAAGATAATATGCAACCCCATCGTCGCGGTTCGCGGGAGCGAACTACGACAAGTGCCCACTAACTCTTGGGAAATTGATCGCTTGGCAGAACACTGCTTAAGATTTGGCTGGTTGCATTCGAACGATTCAAGACGTAGAAATGAATGCCTGGAACACCCTGCTGAAGTAGCTGACTTGCCTGCTGGGTGGCATGTTCGACACCCACCTGGAACTGCCAATTAGGATCGTCATGCTGACTGAGCCTAGCCACCAATCGCTCCGGCAATTTGGCTTTACAAAGTGACGCGATGCGCTGAACTTGTGTCAGGCTAAGCACCGGCAGAAGCCCTGGCACAATTGGAATAGAAATCCCCGCTTTTTGGCATCGCTGATGAAACCGGAAAAAGTCGTCGTTGTCGTAAAACAACTGAGTGATCACAACATCAGCCCCACAATCGACTTTGTGCTTTAGTCTCAGCAGGTCATCCTCAGCACTCACCGCCTCCTGATGCACTTCGGGATACCCGGCAACTGCGATACCCAACCCGGGGAACTCGGATCGAATCAGTTGCACCAATTCGTTGGCATAACGCAATCCTCCAGGCACCGGTTTGAACTCGGCTGCCCCTTTGGGAGGATCGCCGCGTAATGCAACGATGTAGTCGATCTTGGCTTCCAAGACTTCGGCCAAATACTGTCTTAGCTGCTGGACAGTCGAGCCTACACAGGTCAAATGGGAGGCAACGGGAATCTGAAACTGCTTCCGAATGTCGCGAGCGATCTGCAGAGTTCGATCGCGAGTCGAACCACCCGCCCCATAGGTGCAAGTGAAATAGTCGGGCCGAAACCTGGCCAACTCGGCCACCGCAGTCATCAAATCGCCAATGCCAGATTCGTTTTTTGGCGGAAATAGTTCGAAAGACAACGTCGTCTTGGATGAGTCGTATGTATTGCGTAAGGTCATTGTCTGATTCTAATTCTTGAGGAAACCTAAGCCTTTGCAGCAGTGTTCCATCAGTATCTGCCACTCCCACCAAACCCACAATTGTAATTGCTGCTGACAGTGTAGGCGACCGGACACCTGCTTTTCAATCAGGTCGACAAGTGTCTGGGCAACCGTGCTTGGCTCAGTGAACTGGCCACCCGATGGCTGCAAAGCGCCCAGGGGACTCAGCTTTTGTTCGGATCGCTGAATGATTTGAGAAAGCGACTTTTTGACAGGGTGCTTGCCCGCCTTGCTCAGCCAGTACTTGGAATTCCAGTAATCGCCTTCGTAGCGATGCATGATGGCGTGCCAATAGGAACCATCGGGATCGTGAAGCGACTGGCTGATTTCATGCGATCGCTCTAGCTTCCCAGCCAGAAGCCATAAACCGGCCTCAACACTGGTACCTGACAAATTCTGACATTTGACAAATTCTAATACATTGTCATTCAAGACTTCTATTTCAGAGCCACCAGTTAAGTCTCGGTCGAAGCTTAGCGGTAGGTCCATGGCCTGCTCAATAGAAGTGGCCAGCGAATCTGGGAAGATCGAAGGATCAAGAATATCTAAGTGAGGCATGGGCTCAAAGATTTGACAGATGGCGACGGAAAAAGTCATCAGTCAGCTAAGGTAAATTGGATACCTGGTTAGGGGCTCTCTGTAGAGTCCGACTGACCTGCAGACCTTGTCCCCTGGTCGGCACTCAGCGAATTGCTGTCGGAATCGCCATCAACATCTTCGGAAACTGCACTCTTTTTCTTATCCGCACTACGGTCCTTTGAACGAATTATTTCGGGAAGTGGCTGATCCTTAGGCACAAACTTGCTCGACACAGAATTGACGCAGTGCCGAGTGTCTTTCTTCGTAAAACGCTCGCCCAAGCACACGTGCCCCAAATGTCCACCGCAATTGGTGCAAACTATTTCAATTCGCATACCATCCTTGTCAGGAACGCGTGTGACCGCTTTGGGCAGTTCATCGTCGAAGCTAGGCCAACCACAGCCGCTGTCGAACTTGTCTGAACTCTTGTATAGTGGGCTGTTGCAACGACGACAAATATAGGTACCATCAGCCTTGTGGTTCCAGTATTCACCAGTAAATGCTCGCTCGGTCCCTTTCTGAACCAGAACCCACGACTCGAACTGATCTAACTTATTAAACGCCCCCTGCTTAAGTTTTCCACGCGGATTGGGCTCTATGGGATCGCTGTTCACTTGGTCACCCGCTTTCTGCTTTATGTTCTTGAACCTCGAAGTTCCCGACTCATTTTTGGCACCGTTAGAAGCGTTCGATGAGGCAGATTCCTGATCTGGAGTACCAACTGACCTATCTGAAGCCTCAGCAGTATTTGGTGAATCTTGTGGATCGGCAACCAATTTAGTCATTATAACCAGACCAACCACTAGACTAACCGACAATGCAATATAGGTTCGAAACATCGTTTGATACTCCAGGATCAACTGAAATCTGACGGACTACCGACTAACTGCGACAATACTATTGTAGCAGAGCCAAGTGTAAATGAACAAACCAAAGCCGTAGCTTGTTCTGGCTGTCGGGGACACGACTTCGAATTTAGCAACCCCTCTAGGGGCGAGGCAAGATTTGGGGCTTAGGGATCTCATAACCCGCTTCTTTAGCGTTTGCCCCCGGGAACGGGAAGCCATCGCTCTTCCGAACCACGTTTTTGTTGGTCAAAACAAATTCAACACTGGTTAAACCTGCACCTTGAACCGCTTCGTCAACTCGACTGAGTCTACCTCTGTCTACCACTGCTAATTCGCAACGTGAATTTAGCCCAAAAACCTTGAGGCTTACCTTAAGCTAGTTTAATGGCTGTACTTGACAGCATTACGCAGTTAATTACATTAACCCGCTGGGTCGGTGTACTCTAACACATTTGCCGTAAATTGGCTCGTCGATTTTTTGGTCGTTTCGCAATCAATTTAAAGGCGTTTGCTCAAGGAAAAACAGTAATGAGATTTCATAGAACTGGTGCAAAAATACCTGGAAACGTTCGTCGTAGCCACAACATTTTCGGATTTATGATCGCTTTAGGTCTCGCTACTTTTACAACTCTTCCGTCCAATGCCGCGTTGGTTACCAGTAACATTGGTGTTGGGGGAACGTTTAATGCAACTTTGACGGGCGGTGGAACCGCAACCCTTAATGGTGCAAGCGGCACGTTGCGTCAGTGGTTAGGTTTCTTTCATACCAATATTGGGATATCTGCGAATGCTCAGACCGTAGGCTTGTCTGTTCCAACAGTGAATCCTGGAACCATGTCAGCGGGTGGCAGCGTAGACATGACCTATGACAACCTGACTCCAGGTACGCCAAGCTCGATTAACTCAGTGAATGTAGACCTGAATGGCAACACCAATATTCCGATTACGGTCAATGTGGCACCAGTGGCCATTCAGATTGCAGGATTTGCCAATGCAAATGTTGTGCTTACAGTCAATGGAACCATCACTGATGTTGATTTTGCATCCACGGGAACATCACCCGTAAGCGGTGGCAATCCAGGAACATTCAGCGTCCCCGGCAATTTCTTGGCGTCTTTCCAAGGCAACGTCACCGGGACCGTTACCAACCTTCCTTTGGGCTTAGGCAATATCAACCTGGGAACCTTGACAACCATAACTCCCACTACTTTAACAGTACCTGGATCTTTGACTGGTACAGCAACAACCTCCTATAACAATTGCGGGTCAGCACCCTTTCCAAACGATATGTTAGCTAACTTAGCCGCAACTTTAGCAAGTGTGTCCGTTCCTTTGAGTATTCC
>DAIRSD010000486.1:0-3835 GCA_036804625.1 Aureliella sp.
TGTTACACTTCTTCGACAAGCTAGAAGCTTGTCGCCACATTAGAAACAAAGCCTAATACTCGCGTGTCGAGTTCGTTTAGCGAGCAACTACTTCCAATTCGCTTCGGGTGGAATGAAATCGTCGATGGCAACCAGGTCACTGCCCTGTACGGTTGCAGCAAAGCGAATTCCAAGAAGGTTGATTTGGTCGGCAGCTTTTTGGAGAGGCTCTCGATTGTTCAGCTTCAGTTCGACACCAGCAAATACGGCCAGAACATCCTCCAAGAGTGGTTGATTCAACTTGGTCTGAGCGGCGGCTAGTCTTTTGGCTGCACGCGAGGCACGTTTGGCCGCGTTCACACCGAAATCAGCCTTTTCGGTGGCCCCAGCGGTTGCCCGCAAGCTGAATTCCAGGTCGGCAATCATGCCTGCAACGAACATTTGTCGCAATCGTTCGCGACTGGACTTGTCGTTGGTTTGTCCGCTAGTGCGGACGAAGTTGTGACGCAGTGTCCCTTGGGACCAAGAGACAAATTCAAAATCCAGGCTGCCAGCGATATGACCACCCACGTTGACCAATTTTTCATCCGGGACGGTATGGCAGCGGTAGCAGCTTTGGGCGATCAAGTAGACATTGACCGGATTTCGCATGCCACCGGCAATGCTGGTACGCAGGCGGTCGATGCGGTGCTGAGCGGTTTCGGTGTCTCGAGTTGCATTGGGACCACCAAAGTCATTGTGATGGTCGATCCAGTTCTTGGCCGCTCCGTGACAAGATTCACAGGAAATGCCTGAAAGCGCTTGGAGCGAATGGTTGGTATCCGCTTGCATCGTGTAGTGGCACTTGATGCACGCTGAGTCGTTCTTGAACGATTGAACACCCATGCGCGAAGCGATTGCCTGCGCGTCAGGGTTGCGATGCAAAGTCATAAACGTCGTATGGTGAGGCGTCTGCTTCCATACGGAAATCTCTGAAGCATGGCACTTCTGACAGCTTTCGTAGCCCACCACCTGATGCGGGTCCAAGTGGACTTCCAGGTTGGCGTTGCGTGGATCGGATTCGTCCGCCCGAGCTAGCGGAGAGACAGAGCAAAAAATAGCTGTAATCAGAAGAAGGCGATTCATCTTTGGGCATCTAGTTAGGGAAAAACTGGAGCGAACCTTTCACGGTCCGACTTGGATGCTGCGGCGAAGTGTGTCGCAATCAGCTACCAATCGTCGTTGATGCGTCATCTACCGCAGATACCTAAATTTAGGTCATGCGATGGAAGGCATGCCGAAAGATTGACATGTTTTAGTTGCTGTTAGGGCAGGGCGGGGACACGGCAATCGATTTAATAGTCACAATCGTAACTAGGCGTCAATGATTATGTCGGATTCAGGTCTTGCAATGCAGGTCAGGCATTCACCTTCATCCAGGCAAATATTCACCTTGCGATCATAGTGGACTTTACCTTGCAGTAATTTGACTCGGCAACTTCCGCAGGCACCGCTCAGGCATCCGCTTGGAATCATGACGTCATTGGACTGAGCTAATTCCCAAAGACTGGTTTCCGGGTTGTCCCACTGAGTGTCGATTTGGCTGCGCTGGAATCTAACATGGTGGGCGGTTGAGTCTTGTGTTGGGTCGGCTGCCGCCGCTGTGCCCGCACCAAATGATTCCCAGTGAATTCTTGTTTCGGGAACGCCCGTCGCGCTGAGTTGATGTCGCATTTGTTCCATCCAGGCATCAGGACCACACATAAAATAGTGGGCATTACCAGGATCACATTCAGCGGCGATCATGGATACGTCGATGCGACCGGTACGAATTTTGCCAGGCAAATCATTTGGCAGATTGGGCCGATGGTTCGAATCGCGGCTGACGTATGTCACCACGCGCCCATTCGAATCGTTGTTCAGAAAGGAGTGAACTTCAGTACCTAGAGGCCAGTGTTGCAGATCTTTTACCTGATAGTGCACTTCAACCTTGCGCTCGGGCGTGTGATGTCGAGAGTGCTGCAGCATGCTGCAAATGGGCGTGATCCCTACTCCAGCGGCCAGTAAGATCATCGGAGAGTTATTGTCGGGTGGCAGAAAGAAGTGGCCGCTGGGACCACCGACCAGCAGGCAGTCACCGTCGCGGATATTGTCATGCAGCCAACTGCTCAAACCACCACTTCTACGACTTGCGGCTAACGGCTGATCGCTGTGCTGTCGTTTGACGGTGATTCGCCACAACTGAGAATTGGGGGCGATCGATAGGGAGTAGCATCGCGTGGTTTGGTAAGCGCCTGCCAAGGCTGGTCTGACCATCAGGTATTGTCCCGGGTGAAAGTTGGGCAAGGCTTGGCCGTTTGGGTCCACCAAATAAAACGATTTGGCATCCAGCGATTCGTCAACTACTTTCACGACTTCCATGACACGCCATCCTGCGGTCGAGTGCTTCGAGGCTGAGGCGTCGAGTTCGCTGCTGAACCTGGCAATTCTGGCAGCGCTGCGCAGTTTGTTGATCTGTCGCTGCTGCCTGTTACGAAAACGATTGACATTGCGTTGAAGTTTGAATCCGCCGATAAAGAACTGGCCGGTCGATACGCATATTAGACAAACGGCCAGCAGTAGTAGGCTTAATTGCATGGGTTTTAGTCCCTAGTCATAAAATTCGTGTGAGAATTTCGCGTCCGGCAAGTCTAGGTTACCACTAGAGAAATAGGAAAATTCGTCATCTCTTTAGGCCTGCGCATTGACAAGGCTAGTCCTGAAGATTAGCCTCAAAACCCTTACAAGCGGGGTAGGTGGCCCCGCCGCCTGCCGGAATCGGCTGGATTTGATTTGGCTAGATGCGTCAGCGAGCACCCGGCAGTGGTCCGCTCATTGACGCTTCGAGCCCATGTGATTCGGTTGACCGCGTGTCTTACAATCCTTGTGTTCGTCATAATTCATCCATGCATGACCCATCATCTGAACTGACCGAAGAGCAAAAAATGGCTCTTTGCCAGCAGCGCATCGGTTACCAGTTTCGCGATATCACTTTGTTGCGATCGGCGCTGACTCACGCCTCTGGTGCCTCCAATCGACTTGCGTCCAACGAGCGCATGGAATTCTTGGGGGATTCCGTACTGGGGTTTTGCATTTGTGAGTATCTATTTCGCCAGCACGTGGAGTATCTGGAAGGCGAGCTGACTCAGATCAAGTCAGCCGTGGTCAGTCGTCGTGTATGTGCCAGGATCAGTCATGCTTTGGGTTTAGATGAATGTTTGATTTTGGGGCGCGGCATGTCGCAGGGTACGGGGATGCCCAAGAGCCTATTGTCCGATGTCTATGAAGCCATCATCGCAGCCATCTACTTGGATGGAGGCTGGGCAGCGGCCAGCGAGTTCATCCTGCGAACGATCGACGAGGAGTTGCGGCACGCGGTGGATGGTCATTCGATAGGCAACTACAAATCGGCTCTCCAGCAGTTGACACAGCGAGTCCAAGGATCTGCGCCTGTGTATCGCTTGGTAGCCGAGTCGGGGCCTGACCACAGCAAGATCTTTCTTGTCGCCGCCGAAGTAAAAGGCCGTCGCTATTCGCCAGCTTGGGGTCGCACCAAGAAAGAAGCCGAACAGCGCGCAGCGGGTAACGCGCTGGCGGAAATCGAAAAGCGAGAGCCTCCTTACACTCAGCCGCTGAGCTAGGGACTAAGCAACCATTCGTAAATATACTTCAGAACTTGCCATCAGCCGGAATGCGTTAGCACCCGGTTTTTACGGCACCCAGACGCTCACTCGCTTGCGGCAATTTAATTGGACAGAGCAACTTTCAATTGACTGTGTCGGAATTTGCTAGTTGAACGTAGCTACCGTCGCCTGATGGTGAATTCCCAGATGATTCC
>DAIRSD010000487.1:0-3828 GCA_036804625.1 Aureliella sp.
AGACCAGGGCAGAAAAGACCAAGCCGGGCAAACACAGTGCTTTAGGCATTAGCCTTCCTCTGGGGGGTACAGCAGAAAATATGCGGTTCGGACTAAGAATTGACGGATTGACGGACAACAGCAAATCAGTCCCCCCACAAAGGCCGCTCAATTTGCCATTTTTGACTGTGGTCTCAGAATGCGATCTCTGCGACTCCAGCTTCTGCGGTAGTATAATCCAAACGTGTAACCTGTCACCTAGTTAGCCTAGATAGCCAAGTTGCCAAAGTTAACTGCTCAGCGAAATTCTGCTCGACTTGCCGATTGTATCGATTATCAAACCCTGCTTTTAACTAGATTCTTTGCCAAAATGGATGCTCCTCGAGTCGCTAATCAACTCAGACAGCAACTTCCGGCGGCCGAAAAGCTGGCCTATTTCGACCACGCTGCGGTGGCTCCCATTCCAGCTCAAACGGCTGTTGCGATGAACCATTATGTGGAACAGGCTCTAAACTGGGGCGATCTGTACTGGCAGGATTGGGCAGCCGGAGTGGAACGGGCTAGGACTAGCGCCGCAAAACTGATCGGCGCCCAACCTCACGAAATCGCGATGATGTCCAATACGACCGCCGGTATCAGTGTGATCGCCGAAGGATTTCCATGGCAACCTGGAGACAATGTGGTGGTCCCGAATAACGAATTCCCATCGAACTTGCTGCCGTGGAGGAATCTGGCTCGGCGAGGCGTGCAATTAAAATTGGTTGAAGTCGGTTTAGACGGCAGCCTAACTCCGAAAATGCTGGAATCACAAATCGATGCCCAAACTAAACTCGTTGCGATAAGCTGGGTCGGTTTTTCGAGCGGCTTTCGATGTGATCTGGATGGCATTTCTCAGATGGTCCATTCCCACGGATGCAGTTTGCTGCTGGATGCCATTCAAGGGCTGGGCGCGTTTCCTATTGACGTCAAAAAGTTAGGGATCGATTTCCTGGCGTCCGATGGCCACAAATGGATGTTGGGTCCGGAAGGTGCGGCATTGTTGTACATCGATAGTCAGCACTTGGATCGCCTGAGGCCGCTGGGAGTTGGCTGGAACAGCCTTGCCGGTGGCTGCTTTGACCCAGGCTCAACTCAGCTCAAACACTCAGCAGCTCGTTACGAAGGCGGATCGACTTGTATGGTCAGCATGTTGGGATTGGGAGCCAGCCTGGAGTTACTGTTGGAACTAGGCAGCCACCTGCCGGACAGCCAATTGGCACAAGCCGTCCTGAACAACGTAAACCACTTAACCAAGGAATTGACCGCTGCCGGATTCCAAGTCGAAGTCCCCCTCTGTGCCGAAAACCGTAGTGGAATCATTGGGGTGCGGTGGCCCGAGGCGGACTTGGCCGGCGAAACAGGCTACTTGAGAGCCCGCAAACATTTGCTCAGCCGCAAAGTGGCCGTCAGTGTGAGGGGCGGAAGAGTACGAGTGGCCACGCACGCCTACAATAACGCCCAAGATCGCGAGCGATTGATCCATGGTCTTCAAGAATTTCGCCACGCCCCTTAGATCACTTGCTTCAACGCCCATTGAAGTGATTTATAATAGTCATCTACCTTCATCGACCTCTGCGGTCGCTAAACCCTTTCTTCACCTTTTGACTAATGAAAAAACGGCATGCCCAAAAAACTAAGTGCGCGTATCGGAGTCTACACCGGCTCGTTCGATCCAATCACTCTGGGACACCTGAGCGTCATAGAACGCGCCTGTAAGCTGTTTGACGAATTGATCATCGGCGTAGGCATCAATACGGAGAAGCAGCCCATGTTTTCTCCCGAAGAACGAGCCGATTTGATGCGGCAGGTCTTGAAGAAATTGCCGAACACACGAGTCGAAATTTTCAGCGGGCTGGCCGTTGCCTTCGTTCGCAGTTGCGGCTCGCGCGTGATGGTTCGCGGAGTCCGACCACTGACGGACATAGCCGGTGAGTTCACCATGATGATGGCCAATCGTCAGTTGGATGCCGAAATAGAAACGATCTTCTTGATGTCGGACGAAGAGACATCACACGTTTCCAGTTCGCTGATCAAGCAAATCGTTCCGCTGAGCGACGATGCCATGTTGGCAAAATTTGTTCCCGAACCCATCATCGCACCTCTGCGTTCCAAAATGTCGATCAAGTAAGGACTAGTTTAGGCCACAGGCTTGGATTCTCGGTGACTGCCGGCTCGGGATTCAGCGACAGACTCTGACATCCCAATTCACGATCAAGTACCGCAAAGTAAATTGCCACTTCGGGAAAGTCGTTCAAATCCAATCCGGGCAGCGCATCAAATTGTACAGCGCTGACCAGTCGATACTTGCCATCCGCAATCCTTGCTCGAATCGCTAGTAGATCATCGGGTGGCGGCGACGGGCTGCTTCTGGCGCGTTGGATGGGGACCCAGCCGGCAAAGGGCAAATCAGCGCGCGGCCCACGCCCCATAGGCATAAAAGTAAATGAACTGCAAAATTTGGTAGCTCGGTGCGAATCGGCCGACGGACGAGTATCGATCCAAACATGCAAACCGTCGCTGTCCTCCAGTCGTGAGTCGCGACACCATGGCAGGACGCTCTTGCCTTGCACATCGGCCTGAAAGAACAGGGCATTGCTCCCGACGGCAATACGAACCTGAGCAAACTTGGGTCCGCCGGCCAGTTCGCTGCTCAAACAAGGCATGATCGCCTGATCAGGCAGCGGTTCAGGACGATCACTAAACTTGCGATCGATGCGGCAGGCTTCCAGTCGCAGTCGCAACATCATGCAGGGGTCAATCGCTGGTAGATCTTCTGTTTCTTGCATGACCTTACTTCTTTCCTTGCTGTCGCTTCAACTGAAAAAAATGAGACAACAGGCTACCACAGTCCTCCGCTAAGATGCCACCGGTTACTTGACATCGGTGATTTAGCCGAGCGTCGTCCAACAGGTGGAACAGGGAGCAGACGGCTCCTGCCTTGGGATCTGAAGCTCCAAACACCACGCGCGGAATACGCGACTGAACAATGGCCCCAGCGCACATGGGACAAGGTTCCAATGTGACGTACAAAGTACAATTTTCAAGCCGCCAACTGTTCAAACTAGCCGCCGCCTGCGTGATCGCGACCATCTCCGCATGAGCGGTTGGGTCCTGCAGAGCTTCCCGCTGATTCCAGCCCGATCCGATGACGCGTTGATTCAGTGTAATCAGGGCTCCAACCGGAACTTCGTCTTCCTCAAGCGCCTGAACAGCTAGTCGAAGAGCCTGCTGCATGAAGTGGCGATCCCAATCCATGATCTCTTCGCCTCCCAAGTCCTCAAACAACTCCTCCTGCGATGCGCGCGGATATTTTTCGTCACTGTCCTTTATCAATCTTATCCTCTCTGATTCATACTTTGATGCTAGAGGCCTATTCTGGCTCTTCGCTGATTAGGCGAAAGATGTTTCGAACAACACCAGCCCAAAGCGCTAGCGAGTGAGTGTCGAATCAATCAACTGACTCACTCGTTAGCGAGTCGGGCTTTTATTCTGGTTAGATTTCTATGGGCCACTCGCCTTGGCATTAAACTATATGTTGTCATCATGCGCACCGGGTGACTGTCGTTAGGTCCGGTCAAATTATTGAGCCGGAAGCGGGCGCCACCGAAAATTCTTGATCTCTACTTTCGATTGAAAGGCACACAGTCCCAAGGGTTGGCATGCAAAAACCTCGATCCTGGTAGAAAATTTCCTTCCCTCGCGTTCCTGGCTGAATACCTCTTTGTCGTCGATCCAGCCGCGTACCAATTGTGCATCTACACTGATCTTAAATTGGTACAACTTGCCGTTCTCAAATTCGTAAAAGCCAGT
>DAIRSD010000488.1:0-3824 GCA_036804625.1 Aureliella sp.
ATATAAGGCAAGATCTTTGGGCAATCGGCAATCGTGTTGAGAAGGTAGTCGTCGATGTACATGGGATAAAAGTACATCAGACGAATCCACTGGATTCCTGGGATCTGATCTAGCTGCAGCAGCAGGTCTGCCAATCGACTTTCACCGTAGATGTCCCGACCGTAGTAGGTGGTGTCTTGTGCAACGATAATCAGTTCACGCGCACCCGACTCGGCCAACTGTCGGGCCTCAGCCAAAACCGCTTCCATGGGCTTACTAGCGTGCTTACCTCGCATTTTCGGGATAGCGCAAAACGTGCACAAGCGGTCGCAGCCTTCGGAAATCTTTAGATAGGCAAAATGCTGGGGCGTGATTCGCAAACGCTGGGTGTCGTCCAGCGCGCGAATTGGTGCTGGACGAAATAAAGTTCGTTGTTCCTCCAAGCCGTCGATCAACCGATCTGCCATCTGTGATATGTCGTCTCGTGAAAACACGCCGACTAGCGAATCGATCTCGGGTCGGGCTTGCAAAAGCGATTCTCGCTCGCGCTCGGCAAGGCAGCCCGCCACGATCACTCCCTTTATTTTTCCTTGCCGCTTCAGGGCCAGCATCTGATCGATCGTCTCCATCGATTCTTGCCGAGCCCGATCGATGAAGCCGCAGGTGTTGATAACCACATAGTCGCTGTCTGTTTGGTCCTGAACCAGTTGGTAACCATCACGCTGCAGCAAGCCCAACATCTGCTCGCTGTCTACCGTGTTCTTAGGGCAACCTAGGCTGATAAAAGCATAACGCCCACGGCAGGATTGGCCGCCTGAGGGTGCTGGTGCGACTTGCGAGATTGTAGAATCAACAACTGGTAATCGAATCGCCAGCTAATACCGGAATATGTATGGCTCGAGAAAACGAGCATTGGTGGCGTGGGAAAAGGCGAATCGCCGACGGCCAAAGAGCAGTTGGTTGCTCAGCCAAGTCGGCGGTCACGAACCCCGAAAACAAAACTTCTGATCCGCGCTATCCAACTACCCAGTTTGCCAGCCAGTATCCCGTAAATAAAGGTTTGGTCTAATCGTCGAAGCTAAGCATTATACATCCGCCACAGAGACTTGGACACGCTGCTTTTCCCGAGGGGGTATTTGTTTTCCAAGACACCAGCTATTCTAGCCTTCGGAAGCTTGCAACTCGGCAATTTTGGCCTCTTCTTCTTGAGCTTCCTTCTCTTGCCCGGACATCCGATAAAGTCCAGCCAAGCGTTTGCGCGTCTCGATGCGCTTGCTGTCGTACTGGATACAGTCCTTGTAGGCGGCAATCGCCTGAGTTGTCTCGCCAAGTTTTTCATGGGCCATGCCCAGTGCTTCCAGCAAGTCACTAGCATATCGTTCTTTCAGCATGTCTACGTTTGCAAGTAATTCCACGCTGCTGCGCGCCGTCCGCACCGCATCGTCCAATCGCCCTTGCTCCAGGTAAATTCGTGTCAGCGCGTTGGCATACTTGATCGCCATCGGTTCCAGTCTATGCACTTGCTCCAGATGCAAAAGAGCTTGTTTGGGTTTCTGTTCTTTCAGATATAGTTCGGCTAAGGTAGCATGTGCCGAATTGGTTGCCGCACCTGAGATCAAGACATTGTTAAGCAATTGCCGCAACTCGGTAGCCTGCTCCCCTACGCTATTTACCAGTTTTTCGATCTGGTCGGGAATTAGAGGATTGGTTGGATCGGTCTGCATTGCATCGCTCAGCAGATTCAAATCAGCAATCGATTCTTTGCTTTCGATCATCTGTCTGACGAATAGAATGCGATAAACTTCAGACAGGGCTCGCAATTGAACACGTGTGGGCTGTATTTCCAAACCCTCTCTCAAGAGACTCTCGGCTTCCATAAGAGCTTCTGGGCTAGCACCCAACATTTGAACGATCTGAACACGAGCGTTGTCATTGGTCGGGTCTTTGGCCAAAACTTGCCGCAGAAAAATCATGTAGTTTCTGGATGCTAGGTTAACCAGTCGTTGGTCTCCAGCAGCATTGGCAAGTTGCATCAGTCGTAAGTAGATCGACGGATTTCGTCGCGCGGCGGTCTCAACGAACTCTAGCGAGCGATTGAGGTCTCCCTGGCTCCAAAGCACTTCACTGGCACCGATTAAGACTTCGATGGGCGTATTTGGAAGCTTCTCCGCAATTCCAGCATGATGCAAAAATGTTGGCAAGATACCCATGTCCTTCGTACGCAGGAATTCGTTCAGGTAACTGGTCGCCATCGCGGAATGAGCGTCTGGGTGTCCGCGACGATTGTCTGGAGCGATACTCTTGAGTTTCTTGCGGCCAGCTTCAACCGCCCCTTCTTGCAATAGCGTCGCACCGATGATGTAGGCGCTTTGATTTTGCGGGTGTAACACTTGCGCGCGGCGAAAAAGTAGCTCAGCATAGCTTGATACTTTTTGTCCTTCAGGCTGTTTGGCCTGGTCCGTGTCTTGTGTCGATGACAAGATCGACTGCTGCTGATCTGACAAATCTACCGGCTGGGGTGAGGACTCAGAGGTAGACAATTTCCTATTGGCTTCTAGTTCTGCAAGACCCATGCGCAGTTACTCACCAGACATCTCTTCTTTATTGAACATGCCAGCTCGAACAATCAATCCCATGGTCAATAGCATGAGCATCGTGGGCAACAACAAAAGTACGGTTTTGCCCCAATCACGTGACATGACCCACGTCATCGCCATGCCGGCAATGGCGGCAAGCCACTTGACTGGCTGGAAGAAGGAGATCTGGAAGAAAACTCCTAAGAAATCAGCAATTCGCCGTACGAAGTCACTTTCAAAGAGTCGCCCGATTCTTGGGTTGTCGAGAATTGCTCGTGGTATGCTCGCAACTTCCAGCAGGAATCCGTAAACGCCCGGTTTTGACTCTGTTTCAGGACTTCTCTCGGAATGGTTTGCTGACTTGCCTAGAAAGCGATCTACGATATTGAAGATGATTGAAGCGATCAGCCCGTAGATTCTGAGTAATGGCGTAATCAGCAGCCAACCAAGACGCACGAGCAGGTCAATAACTGAATAGAAGAACTCAACTGGATCAAAAGGTCGCATGAAATCTTCATCGTATTAAAGGGTGTCGCTGCAATCTTGCAGCGGATTGGGTCGCTTAGGCACTTCTCAATACTAGTCCTATAGGATCAGTCAATGTTTGTAGTGCGTTAATCTTGTCTTTCGATGACGGCGTCAGTACCGCCAGTATCTTCGCGCTCCGATTCGCTATTCGTTTCATTAACATCGGGCGGCGGAGTTTGTTCGGCTTGTTCGACAAGTTGGTCCACAGACAGTCTGTCTGCTTCGTTCTCCTGAAAATCAGCAGCTTCTTGATTGCCTGCCTGTCGATACGCGGTTGCCAGGCGACGTTTGGTCTCAACACGTTTCTCGCTCAATTTTAGGCACTTTTGGTAGGTTGATATGGCGTCATCAACACGACCCAATCGCAGATAGCTGTCGCCCAGAAGATCTAAAAGTTCTGCAGAGTATTTCTCGCCTAGCATTTCAGTTTCCTCCAGCACCTCAACCGTCATTGAAGCTACTTTCATAGCTTCATCCAGACGATCGGTTTTTAAGTATAACTCTGTCAATTGCTGAACAAAACGGATCGCGCCAGGTACCGCTTGATAGACCTGTTCCAGGTGAACAGTGGCTTGTTCGATTCGTTGATGCCTTAAGTAATATTGAGCGATCGTGGCGTGCGTGGCCACACTGGCATTGCCTTGAGTGAGGATGCGCTGCATTGCACTTTCCAGATCCGGCGTTTCAAGCAGAGTTGGAACCATGAAATCTTCAATCTGATCAGCGATCAACGGATTCGTT
>DAIRSD010000489.1:0-3824 GCA_036804625.1 Aureliella sp.
AAACGCAGAGATGCCTTCTTACGATTCGATGTCTCCGAATGCGGGAAACCAGTACCTACCGATCTCTGTTGCACCCATTGGACCTGGGAGAGTTTGCATAGTTGGCTCGTTTGGCCGGGCTTGGATCGCTCTAGTCGAAGTGCTGCCGACCGGTGGCACTAAGGTTGAGCTTATTCATGAAGCACGAGAAGTATTTCAGCCTGAAGATCGAAAAGCCTATCGCAACGCAAATGTTGGATTTGCCCCAATGCTGTTAGAAACGTTGGTCGATCCGTCGGATGCAAAAGCTTCGCCTAAAGTACTCATTTGGCGACACGAGATGGAGGACAACGGTGCCATCGTTCGGTCTTACCCGCTTTTGGTAGACCCTGACGAAAAGCGGGCAATCGTCCCCAACGAGGCGATTATCGCGATTAGAAACGATTCAAAGGTCATCGGAGTACAAGATGATGCGATTTTTCAAATTAAGCCGCATCCTATTTCACGCGAAATCATCCTTGTTCGACACCAGCTTCCCAAGTTGGACGCTCGCGTGATTGCTGAAAATACGCCGCAAGGATTGATTCGAGTGGTTGAAAATGAACTGCACATCATAGGCCAAAAATGGTGGACCATTGACCTAAATCAGCCGAGCGTTCGTGAGCGCGCGTTTGTTCCCTGGGATTACACCGACCCGTTCAGAAACCCCAAAAAGATATGGGTCCTACCTTCTTATGTCGCCGAACCTCCGCCCAAAGAGTATGTACTCGACGAAGTCTTTACAAGTTCACACTACGGGTTCCTTGTCAACGTTCGCGAGCGAATGGATGGTCAATCTCATGTACTTACATGGCCAAGGACGATGATTGCATCTTTATTGCCGTTGACAGCTTCAGATAGTGACGATTGAAATCGTCCTGATAAGTAGATTATCCTTCAACCGGGCGGAAGACGGCTACGGCTAGCTTCAGCAGGACGGTCGCGATCATTAGTCCAAACGCCCAGATGCCAGCGATATTGATCAGGATGCGAGCTGGCGCTTCGTCCAGCTTGACCCCAGCGGCGCGTTTGAGCACTTCACACAAAATCAAGATCAGGGCTGGGACTGCCAAAAAAAACGCTTGCCAAAAATCGAGGCGCTAACAAGGCGGTATTCCAAAATTGTGACCCGCCTGGACCACTTCCAGCGTAGTCAACTGATTAGCAGCCCGTACCGATTGATAGCCGCCACCGGGGTCTCGCTTGGATCGGACAATTCCCGCTGCATCTAAAGCGTTTAGGACTTTCAGTGAATAGTCTAGAGGTATGCAGGTAGCAGCCGCAATTTCTGCGCGTCCCGTCAAGCGATCCTGATGTTTAGCTAATAGAACGACTGCCCTGGGTACATATTCCGCTGTTGTCGAGATTATAAAGCAAAAATGTAGACAACCTTGTCTACAACCGCCCCTGGAAATAAAAAACGATGATACTTCCAAACGCCAGAATGCGGAATGTTTCGATTCGGTCCCGATCAGAGCAATTCACCTAGATTGCCGAAAAGCTCTCAGGATTGCGGCTCATGACTTTTCTAGGCGGCATATCGATTAGCGGCAGTCTGATAGTAGGCGGCTATCTGGTAAACGACCGACTGTTTCTCTGCCTGTTTTAGTCCTGGAAAAATCGGCAAATGTATTATCTCTTTTGTCGCTTGATGAGTGACAGGCAAGTCCTTGGGTTGATAGCCTAAATCTTTGAAGCAAACCTGTTCGTGCAAGGGAACCGGGTAATAGGTTTCGGTGCCGATTTGGTGCTGGGACAAGTGCTGACGCAAAGCATCGCGGCGGCCGTCCCTGATTCTAAGGCTGTACTGATTCCAAACGTGGTGTGCAGCAGGATCACGAAAGGGCAACTCGATTGCTCCCGAATCGACTAGACCGGCTGCGTTTAGCATCAGGTCGTATCGATTGGCGATTTCTTGTCTGGCCTGATTGTAGGCCTGAAGCCGTTTGATTTTGACTACTAGTGCGGCTGCTTGTATCGTGTCCAGTCGGCTGTTGATGCCGATCTCTTTATGGAAATAGCGTGGACGCATTCCATGGCCGCTCAACAATCGCAGACGATCAGCTAGGGTGTCGCTATCCAGGACCAACATACCTCCATCTCCCAAACCACCCAGATTTTTCGTAGGGTAAAAACTGGTACAGCCCATTAGCCCCCAACTGCCTATCGGCCTCCCGTGGTATGCTGCGCCTATTGCCTGGGCGGCATCTTCAATGACAGGAATATCACAGTCCCCAGCAATATTGCAAAGTTCGTTCATGGCAGCCGACTGCCCAAATAAATGCACTGGAATGATGGCTCGAGTCCTCGAGTTGATCTTGGAGGCAACGGCTGAAGTATCCAGGTTGAACGTTCTTGCGTCGATGTCTGCGAAAACAATCTTAGCACCCAATCTGGCTACGGCGCTTGCAGTAGCAAAGAATGTGAAACTGGGCACGATCACCTCATCGCCGGGCCCGATATCCAGTGCCATGAGAGCCAGCAGCAGTGCATCACTGCCCGATGCGCAGCCGACAGCATGTTTCGTGTTACAGATCTGAGCAACCGTCTGCTCCAGTTCTGTAACTGCTGGTCCATATAGAAATTTGCCGCTGTCATAGACCGCAGCGATAGACTGTAACACTTCGTCGCGAATTTCTTGGTTAGACCGGGCGATATCCAACAACGGTACGGCGGCTGGCGTATTTTGCATAATGATGACTCATCCTTGAGGCTGGGTTCTTGCCTGGAAAAAGCGCCCAGAACCTGAAATCGGTACTCCCCCGATCAGTCCCAAACGCGAAAACTATGGCCGCAACGATAGAGTTTACCTAGATTAAAATCAAGTCTGACTATTCGTTACCCCCAATTCCGACAAAAATAGGCTGACGATAGAATGCTGCCGCACTTTATGGATGCCAGTAGCGCATAATTGGGCGTTCTGGCGAACGTATCTACAGAGACATGTAGTATCCTGCCTAGCCCCAATAATTCGCCGACGGCTTGGAGCTATGCGTGGTTCTGTTAAGATGGGCAACCCTCGAAGTGGCTTCCAAGCAGATTGGCAGTCTAATCGCCGGAACCGAACTTTGGATACCACCGGCAGAGTACCAAAATTTGGTTATTTGGCAGGCACCTTTATTCACGGCGATTTGATTCTGACGCTTAAGACAATTGCTTAGGTCTCCTAGATTCCTGAAACTTGATCAAGAACCAACTTCAAGATGAGAATCGTTAGCGACAAACTAAAGGATTATTGGCGACGGACCAAGCACTTCTGTATGCACAACATCTTGCATGCAGACGACCCGCCGCACAATCTGGCTTTGGGCATCGGAATCGGCATGTTCGTAGCCCTCTTGCCGCTTATCGGAATCCAGATGGCCCTGAGCCTAGTACTATCATGGCCGTTCCGGGCCAACAAAGTGTTGGCAGTATCGCTAGTCTGGATTTCCAATCCTTTAACGATGATTCCAATCTATTATCCTGGTTATTGGCTGGGTTGCAAACTCATGAACATGCCGGTCGGGGGGCGTTGGATCGAGATGATGCAATCCGAAGCGAGCGGTCTAGAAAAATGGAGGCAATTTCTTGCCGAATTGTCCGACTTTGCTGGACCGCTATTTCTGGGAACCGCAATCATTGCAACGGTCATTGGAGTGATCAGTTACTACGTGTCCCTAGCTACCATTCGCAGCTACCGACTCCGCCGCTGGGGACAACTCATGCCCCCGAACCTGACGCCAGCCAATCTCACGGACGATCCGGCACCGCCATCTGGAATCGGCCCAAGAAATGAAAACGCTGCCTGACGGTTTCCCATAGTC
>DAIRSD010000490.1:0-3817 GCA_036804625.1 Aureliella sp.
CGCTTTGTCCTTTCCAAAGCTCTGGAAGTGGGGGTCAAGCCCATTGTGGGCATCAATAAAATCGATCGTCCCGATGCTCGTTGTGCCGAAGTGGTTGACGAAGCCCTGGAATTGCTGGTGGATCTGGGTGGCGAGCAGTACATGGATGAATTTAACTATATTTTTACCTCTGCAAAAGAAGGATACGCCGCCTACAATCCGACTCAGCCCTCCGCGTCGATGGAGCCGCTGTTGGATATGGTTTTGGAAAAAATACCTGGGCCAGAAGTTCAGCCGGACGCCCCCCTGCAAATGCTGGTCACCAATTTGGACTGGTCTGAGTACGTTGGGCGAATCGGTGTGGGGAGAATTGAAGCGGGTACCTTGCGGACCAATCAGGCCATCGATTTGGTCAAAGCTGATGGTCCCAAGGCGGCGCAGGTTTCTTCTGTCTGGACGTTTGACAAGCTGGGGCGCGTCGAAGTGCCCGAAGTTACCGCTGGCGACATCACGGCTGTTGTAGGACTTGAAGATGTCGAGATTGGCGACACGATCTGTATGCGAGGTGGAAACAGCCCATTGCCGCGACTGACCGTAGATGAGCCAACTTTGGAAATGGTTTTTAGCGTCAATAATTCACCATTTGCAGGTCGCGAAGGCAAGTTCGTTACGACGCGTCAGATCCGTACAAGACTGGAGCGCGAACTGGAACGCAACGTTGCCTTGCGCATGACGCTGGTCGAAGGAGCGGAAGCTTACGCAGTGCGTGGTCGCGGTGTCTTGCACTTGGCGGTATTGATCGAAACCATGCGCCGTGAAGGCTACGAGTTCTCTGTCGGTAAGCCGACCGTGGTTCTGCGAGAAGTAGGCGGTAAGCTGCACGAGCCCTACGAGACGCTGAACGTGGAAGTTCCCGAAGACAAGGTTGGTCCTGTGATGGAATTGGTTGGGGCACGGCGCGGAATTTTGGACGAGATGCTACCACGCGGGACCTATTCACTGCTTCAATTCGAAATACCTGCGCGCGGTTTGATCGGCCTGCGAACTAGGCTGCTGAATGCGACTCAGGGTACCGCGATCATTCATCACCGCTATAGCGGATACCGACCCAAGGAGGGTGATGTTCCCAATCGTGCCAACGGTGTGCTGGTATCGATGGTCACCGGCAAGGCAGTCGGTTTTGCACTATTCGGATTGCAAGATCGCAGTGAATTATTTGTGGCTCCAGGTGACGAAGTCTATGAAGGCATGATCGTTGGAGAGAATGCTAGGGATAACGATCTGACGGTCAATCCATGTCGCGAGAAAAAGTTGACCAACATTCGGGCCGCAGGAAGTGATGAAAACATCATCCTAAAGCCACCGCGTCAGTTGTTTCTAGAGGCAGCGCTGGAGTACATCGAAGAGGACGAACTGGTAGAGATCACTCCCAAATCGATTCGCCTTCGAAAGATCAGCTTGCGAGAATCAGAACGTCGTCGACAAACACGTGCGGCGGCTCGGTAGCAATCTTCGCCAGTAAGTGGGTCGGGCTTCGAGCCGGCAGGGATATAGCGAGCCCCAAGACGGATTTAAGCAAGTGGATCTGTAGGTTTCGCCCAGTGGTTGCCATATCCAAGAAAATACTTTGGTTACTGGTACTGTCAATCATTTCCAGAATCCCATCTGTGGAAATCGGTGCTCATCCGTGGCTAAGAACTGTGCTGAGTATACGGAAAAAACTTTGGCGACGGATTTTCAAGGATTGCAGTCAATGTAGGTGTATTGGTTTGCAGCATGTGGGTCGAGAGGGTTGACAAGGCTTCCATCGTCTGGCGACAGTAGCTAGTGGCGTATCCATTTACGAAGCTGGTCTCAACTATTCAAAATTCGATCCCGATCCCGAATCCAGTAAACTAAGAGCGGAATGGTTGCTGGCCAAGTACAGCAACTTGTCAGACCGATGATGATCATAATCATTTGGTAGATCCATGCACCGTTGCCCTTTCTCCAAACGAAGGCAATAGAGAAGACGATGGTCAGAACTGCGCCTAACACCAAGTAGACCAGGCCCATGATGGTCATTTCCATGGGATCGGTGTCTGAACTTTCTGATGCTATTTCGTCGGCAAACGCTACCAGAAATCCGCCGCCGATGCTAAGAGCGAAATACAGGGCGATCATCGCGCCATTGTATACCTTTGCCCAGAATACGACCTTGGGTGGCTGGGAGGGCCAGGTCGGTGGGTTGTTGGGCATTGTCGTTTGCATCGATTGCGGCGAAAAGCCGTACGGATTTTGGTTTGATGGATCACTGCTCATCTTGAGGGCTCCAGAAGTAGCTAAAAATGGTTGTAAAGTGAAATATCTTTGGCCAACTGAGTGGCAGGCATGCAAGGAACGATGCGCTGCCGGGAAAATGCTGCTAGAGTCTGTGCCAGATGATAGACATCCAAGGTGAAGATAAATTGTTCCGTCAGTTCATCAAGCTGCCAACCAGCTTTGGTATCAGCACTTGCAATTTCTGCTGCGTGAATGGTCTGTCCCCGGCCGATTTCCCGACCATTGGTTACCAGACGAAAACGGTATGAGTGTGTCAATAACGTGGCAGAAGTGGATGTGTCGTGCTCAGCGGTTTCTGATCCAGGCCAAGTAGCTTGAGTACTCTGCGGCTTGTGAGAGTCGTCGATAAGCCAGATTAGGCAAAATTCCTGGTGAGGCATAATGTCCAGTTCCCTTGCGATCCTAGTGCGCAAGAAATCTAAGCCGATACAGGTCTTTGTCCATGTATCAGCTAGTAAGAGCAGCAGGTCGCCGCTTTCCGCACGAAACGCCTGCTGCAGCCCTTGAAGAATCTCAGGTTCCAAGTTCTTGCTGAAAGTTGACCACAGTCGACCGCCAGGCTCAGCCCGGAACCAGGAAATGCCGGCGACATCGGCATGCTGTACGAGCAAATGAGTCAGTTCATCGATGCCTTTACGAGAAAGTTTGGCCGCGCCACCAACCACTCGAACGCCACGAACAAAACCGCCTTGTTCGAGCACCTGCGAGAAGATTCGAAATCGCGTGCCGCGGACGATAGAGCTGCAATCGATAATTTCCATGCCATAACGCAGATCGGGAGTCGAGCAGCCATAGCGCCGCATCGATTGCTGATGGGTGATCGCTGGTAGAGGAGTGGGTAGCCTATGTCCGATGAGGGGAGTCAGCAGGTTATCAAGCGATTGTTCAACGCTCGCCAGAATGTTCTGTCGTATTCCAAAAAACTGCAAGGAGTGAGGTTTAGGATCTAGGTGATCCATCCGGTCTTGCGAGATAACGGTTGATTGTTCGCATTGCGTTACGGGACAAGCACTGGCGGCACTTTCGATAGGGACTGTGGTTTGCCATCCGGCTGCAAGCAGTTCAGTTCGCAATTGTTTGGCGATCGAATTGCATGGGTGGAAGTGCAGGCTGGCCACTGGGCGGCTCTCCGCTGGGCTGAAGGTTGGTTACAGTTCTGCGCTGGCTACGAAGTCGATGGAATTCAGCGGGATCAAAGGGATCGTCTGTATCGTCTGGATTGCCTGGATTGCCTGGAACAGCGCGAAGTGGCAACGCACCGTCGGGCACTGGTTGTAACGTCGGGCTGTGAGTGCTGCTAGTGGCTTCCGCTGTGATCACAGGATTTTGGACGAATTGAATCCATCCGACAAGCGCCTCGATCAACTGAGTTTCGCGCGGGTCGATGGCGGGGACACTGCTGCCGCCGTGCGGGCCAGTGGCGTATTCCAAAAGCGGCGATTGGGTGTCAGAGCCTGTACCCTGGCCGACGTACTGGAGCACTGCACGTAGGTTAGCATCTGTGTCCCTGGCAGCA
>DAIRSD010000491.1:0-3790 GCA_036804625.1 Aureliella sp.
CCCAAAATCGCCTGGCTTCCAAAAGAATAACCATACGCCAACAGAACCCCATCCTGATATCCGGTACTCTGACCAATCAGCGCGATACCGACCAATTGCTGCTGAGCGTCATAACCCGCGTTAACTAAGTCGCTCCCCTGACTTTCCATGGGCACCGCCAAGAACTTCCCATCTGTTGCCACCTGAAAAGCTTGACTGGTTGTTGCGCCTGGTAGTACATCAAACACCGCTTGCTGCCTTAGCGCTATCTGGTTGCGAAGAATGAATGGCTTGGTCAGGAGATAGGCACTCACCATGGCTAGTCCACAAACGGTTCCCAGGCCGACCAAGACAGTCATCATTTGTCTGGACGCGCTGGACGCTTCCAAGGGTTGCAGATGGCCCTGACTCGTCTTTCGTTCCAAAGCGGCAGAAGCAGCCTCACTCGCCAACGCGGAACCGTCAGGCCGAACGTCTGTACTCGCAGCAACCAGTGACGATGCAGATGCACCAGCGGTAGCGGCAGCTTGAGGTTGTTTGATTGGCTGAGAACCATAGACTCTTGGTTGTATCCAGTTATCGATGTGAGGGGAGATAGCGTTGCCTAACAAAATGGCATACATGACTCCTTCTGGCATGCCGCCCCAAACACGGATGACCATGATCAATACGCCAATAAAGACTCCATACAGAACACAACCGCGATGGGTCATGGGTGAGGCGACCATATCTGTCGCCATGAACACCGCCCCCAACATCAGCCCCCCAGACATCAACATGAATCCGGGACCAGCATACCGAGCTGGGTCCATCCCATTCAAGACGCTGCTGCATACGAACACCGTGCCTAGAATGGCCAAGGTGATCCGCCAGTTCATCATTCTACGTAGGCTTAAGTAGATTCCGCCCACGAGTATCAATAAAGCCGATGTTTCTCCAATCGAACCCGAAACAGAGCCTACAAAAAGATCGAACAATTCGGTGGTTTCTCGGTCAAACTTCCACTTCGACAGTGGCGTTGCTCCAGACAAACCATCGTAAATTGGCTGGCAAAAGGGAAAGGTCAAGGTAGAACTGGGCAGCGAGCTAAACCGCTGGCTGCCAACAACAGGCCAGCTTGTCAAAGCGGTTGGGAAAGCGGCCTGTAACAAGGCACGACCTACCAAAGCTGGATTAAAACAGTTGCTTCCGAGACCACCAAATAGGGTCTTGGTAACGCCAATGGCAATCACCGCACCCAGCACGGTCATCCACACTGGCAAGCTGGGTGGCAAAGTAAGTCCATATAACAGACCAGTCACGGCGGCGGACCAATCCCGATAGGTTGTTGGGCGTCCCATCCAGACACACAAGAGATGCTCGGTCATCACGCAACTGATCATCGCGATGGTCACGGTGATGATGGCGGCCAAGCCAAACCAATAAAAGCCTGCCAAGGTCGCAGGCAGCAGAGCCAGTACCACGTTGAACATGATGCTGTCGGTACTAGCGCCACTGGCAATATGTGGCGAAGTCCGAATTTCCAAAGTCTTGGAAAGGTGCTTCATCCGCTAGCCCTCGATTTGCGAACCGCCGACTTAGCCACGCGGAAGTGTTGTACCAAAGGAATGTGTGACGGACAAACGTAGGTGCAGCAGCCGCACTCAAAACAGTCCATCAAATGAAACTGCTCGGCCATCTCCTGATAGCGACTCTTGCCAGCCAACAAACCCAACTGGGAAGGGTTCAAGAATATGGGACACACATCCACGCAGTAGCCGCAGCGGATGCAGGGGTATTGAGTTTGGTGACCGATGTTGCCCGTTTCTCGCTCGGTAAACGCGATGACGCCTGTGGTACCTTTGGTGACTGGAATATCCAAACTGGATACCGCCTGACCCATCATAGGGCCACCAAGAAAGACTCGCGTGATGTCATCGGCGACACCAACAGTCTCCAGCACAAATCGTAGCGGCGTACCGATGGGTACTCGATAATTTCCCTTGCGCTGCACTGCAGGTCCACCTACCGTGATCACTCGATCCTGAAGGCCAGAACCATAAGGCAGCAACTGTCCAATCTCAGCACACGTCGCCACGTTGACACAGATAGCCTGCACATCCAGCGGCAAGCCGCCTGAAGGGACTTGGCGTCCCGTCAAGGCCGTGATCAACATTTTTTCGGCACCTTGCGGATACTTCACTGGCAGTACTTCAACCCGAATGTTGGCCCAATGTCGAGCACTCACCTGGCGCAAAGCTTCGGCTGCGTCCGGCTTGTTCGCCTCGACTGCAATCACCGTCTGTCCCGCCGAAGTCACACGTTGCAGGTAGCCGATCCCTGTGAGAATATCTTCCGGGTGCTCCAACATGACTCGGTGGTCTGTCGTGAGATAAGGTTCGCATTCAGCACCGTTGATGATCAGTGTTTCAACCCTTTTCTCAGGTGGAATGCGCAGTTTGGCATGAGTCGGAAATCCGGCCCCACCCAGTCCCACGATGCCTGCTTGTTGAATCGCCAGGATAATCTGCTCAGCACTTGCATGCTGTACGTCAACCGCAGAACCATGAACCACTTCCTGAGTCGAGCTGGGGAAAGGCTCGATGAAGATTGCTGGCACCATCTTTCCCATGATGCTGGGGGCCAAGGCAATTCGTCGAATTGTGCCGGAAGCTGGTGCATGCATGGCTACGGACATCCAGCCATCAGGACGCGCAATACACTGTCCCCGCACCACTTCCTGACCTTCACTGACAGTGGCCACAGCAGGCTTACCGATGTTTTGCAGCAAAGGCACTACCAAGACCGGCGCGAAGGGAAACTGTCGAATCGCCAGACCACAGGTTTCATCTTTGGCCTGCGGAGGATGAATCCCGTGCTGAAAAGTCTTGGTGCCAAAAAGGCTCAGCAATGGTTGGAGCATTAGTTATGCTTCTCCCCGCGGGCAATCCACTTGTCGATTCCCTTTTCCTGACGATCTTTGGGCAATCCAGGGTGGATCACCTGTGCCGTGCATCGCTCTGCCGCTTTGACCAGATCTTGATAAGGGCCAGCTTGAGAATCGCGGATGGTAGCTTTTTTCTGCGCGTTGTACACAAAGATTTTTGGATTGATCTTGATACACTCGTCGCACGAGGTGCAGCGCGGAGTATCGATCCAAGGTGCCTTGTACTGACCGTCCTTTTCGGCGGACCCGTTTTGATTTTGTTCGCTGGGATCTGAGGCATCTGTGAAACCAATTTTTTCCGACAAGTCGAGTATGCCGGAATCTTGATCAGCCGAGCCCATCGCCAGTTTCATGATGTTGGAGGCGATCCGCTGAGCCACTTCTTGGCGTATTCTGGCCTCGACTGCGCCAGAATCCGGCTTGGCCTCGCCCGCACGCGCAATAGCCCGCAACATCGTCCAAAAATGCAGTCTGTCTTCGCAAGACTGTACGATGGGTTTGGCAACCAGCAGTCGCAACAATTGTCCTTGACGATCCACACTCCAGACAAACGGAAATCGACCTTCGCGCTGTTCGCAGTCCAATCGCAGGAACTCGGCGATCGGCAACATATTATCGTTCCAAGTGTCGGGCGGCGCTACGCGAAAGTGTTTGCGAAACCGATTTTCTGTCGCCGCAAAATCGGCAAACGTCATCGGCAACTCCATCGACCGCTGGCGATGACCATCCATGTAGCTGAGCGTATAGACTGGCCATTCTTGTTCCAGATCGGGATTGCCTTCTAAATCAAAACAGTCCTCTGGAGTCAGTCCGGCGTCAGGATCATAACGGAACAGCGGCAGCACGGGCGCGCCGATCCGCCGATGCAGCGTCGCCGCCATCACC
>DAIRSD010000492.1:0-3774 GCA_036804625.1 Aureliella sp.
AAAGCCGACGATTGAGCCGAACAGAATTCGCAACTTGGCAGATCAACGCCCCGACCTCCTGATTCATTTGCACCTGTTATCGCCAGAGTAGTGCTTCAAAGGATTGCTGAGTGTTCCCGAGCCCTGGCTACCCGATCACACAGCTAACAACCTGATAAAGGCATCGAACCAACGACCAAGGGTTCGTTCAATGATGGGCCATACGGCTGGTATTGTCATGCAAAATGATACCAATACGCTGACTATCAGGAATCGATAGCTAACCTCATTTACGACAGCATATCGCCAGTATATGCAAGTTATTACCGATGCTAAGATTAAAACAAAAGTTATCGCATTTGTGTGAGTCTGTTTACTCATGTCAAGACCGACAACATGGAGTTCCCCACAAAAAGTGGACAGTGAATCTGGGTTGAAATGAAATCGTAGGTTTACGCTTGTGCAACGTAACAGTCGCTTCAAGCTTTGGATTTTTTGAGGGATGGCGATGATATCCAATGGTTTTGTTGGATCGCCATGGCAAGCGGCGTGGGAATTGAGTTCACCACGACGCTTGATGCCATTGGCATAACATCGACCCGGTTAGGCATGCTGGACTACGCGCTGGAACTGTTGCCACTGGAACTGGCGCAGCTTTTCGGCTGGCAGCCACTGAGATTGCTCCAGTTGGAACTGGACCGCTAGAAGTCACTTCCTTTCAGTCGATTACTTTAGACAAAGCATGTCTGGATGGTCTCAGCAGGAAACAAGCAGAAGCTGTATTCTCGAGAAAATCGGATGGCGCGCTGACGTTGCTGGCTCTGCAAGCTGTCGATGCGAGCCTGGAGCAGGGTAAGATGTGGCTTGGACAGTTCGGCCAAACGCTGGTTGACGTTTTTGATGGACGAATGCCACTCCCATTTTTCGCCTTTGGGTGGAATGGTGGCCAGAAGAGCGCGCTTCTCTTGCAGAAGTTGATCCCAAAGGTTGCGCTCGGCTTGGTTCTGTACCTGAGCATAGTTCAGCACAGCTTCCGGATTGTTCTGCGCGGCACGTAGATTCTGTTGGCACTGGATCAACTGTTGTTCTATATCGTCAGAGGCTTGATCAAACTGGCCGCTGATCGGCAAGTGCAACGTGGCTGATGCGACCGCTACAGGAGGTGGTTGGACCGCGAAGTATTGGCTGATGATCTTGTCGGTCAATTGGTCATATCTGGCACCGCCCAGTCCATGGATAAATAGATCGCACAGGAATAGTCTGGCATACATCGTCGTCAACAAGGCTCGAGGACGCAGTCGCATTCCGGATTGCAAGATGGATTGCCACTGGACCGCTGCTTCAGGCGTACCCGGGTTGTCGATTGTCGCCTGCCAATTCTTGCGATCGCTCAAGGTAATCCGTTGGTGGTCGGGATGGACCCACAGCGGCTGACGCTCCGTCGCGTCATGGCGATAGCACCACCAGGGTACTTCCAACCAGCCATTCTCGCTGGATAACTGCGGCACGGGTTGAGCGTGATTGCGAATGCGGTGTTCGGTACGGTATCGCTGTATTTCGGCGTTGTACGTGGAGTGCAGCCGCTTAGCGTCGCTCAAAAGTTGCATGCTGAACTTGGCGAACTCGGTCGTTCCAACGAGCATGCTGAGCGGCACCTCCAGGGTCTGAAGCCCCAACTCAGACTCGAGCAGATGTCTGGCTTGAGAAAGAAGAAGTCCAAGCGAATCGATATGCCTGGACCTTTGAATCGCATGCTTCCAAAGTCGATCGACCAGCGCCGTGGTCTGCATCGGTGGCAATTCGGCAAGTACTCTCTGCGAGAATGATCCCCAGGTGCCAGCATCGTTTAATCGGCAGTTTTCCCAGGGGTGGCTCGGGGTTCCCATGTCAAAGGGCACCTCTTTGGTGTCCAATCCTTCTGCCGTTACCACGGGAACTCGAATACTGGTGGCGCGGCATACATCGTTGTCCACCAAAAAATGGATGGCAACGCCCTGAGCTTCTCGGGCCAGCTTCGAAAGCACAAAGTTTTTATACCACACCCCGCAGTGAAACAGTTCTGGCTGATGTCCGCCCATGATGATGGGAGTTTGCTTATCAATTGGCGGTAGTTCCCTAAGCAGGTAGCTGGAGGTGTAGTCATAGGCCAACTGCACTGCGCTTCGCATCGCCGACGAACGCAAGTTCGCAAAACTAGTTCGGCAAAACGAAAGATCACCTGGGGGTTGTTGAACCGTGCAGTGTCCCCGCAGGGGCTCTTCGCGCGCCCGAGCATCCTCGTTGGGATTGACGGTAGATTGTTGCTTGAGCAGAGCGTGCAGCTGCCCAATTGACGGTACTAAAATCTTTTGGCCGTGGCCTCGTGGCGCTGGCCAACGCGCCTGCTCTGAAAGTGCCCCGGTGCTCATCTAGTTGCTTGCCGACAAAGATGATTGAGGGCTAGGCAAATGATGGCCTCGCTGCTGCATCACGGCTACGCTGCGGTCGATACACTGCCGATAGTAACGTAGCCGCTGTTGGCCATCGTCTAAGGCTCCGCCAAAGGATCGACTAAGGTCTAAATAGATCAATGGTACCGGCTCTTCAATGATTCGCATTCCCAGCATGGCTGCCTGTACCCAGACCTCCAGCGGCATCGCGTAGCCTTTGTCCTGGATATGAAGTCTCTCCAGGGCGGCAACTTGATAGGCTTTGAACCCGCAGAAGGCGTCGGTCTGGTCAAGGTGCAGTAGTGAATTGAGTTCTTGAGTGATCGTGAAATTGATGTTCATGCGATCGCTGGGAGGCTGAGAATCGCCTTCGTATTTCTTCAGATAGCGACTGCCGGAAACGATGTCGGCATGCTGGCTGGCCTGAATAAAATGCGGAATCCGCTGAGGCTGATGTTGGCCGTCGCAGTCGAGCGTTACCAGGCAGTCATACCGCTGCTGAATGCTATAAGAAAAAGCTGACTTGAGCGCTGCTCCGTATCCCTGATTGGCCAGATGATGGACGACCTGAACGTGGGGCCAATTGCTAAGAAGTTGTGCTGTCTGGTCGGTCGAGCCATCATTGACGACCAGAACCTCTGAGGCATACTTACAGACTTCCTCCAGAATGCCGTCCAAATACCGAGCCTCGTTATACACGGGCAAAGCCACAAGACACTTGTGCATAAAAGCCCCCTAATTCCAGAAATCGACTGCCGAGGTGCTATTCTAGATGACGACCAAGAATGGTCAAACGATCTGCACAGGAGTTGCATCTGGATGGTTTGCGATTGTTTTTTTCAAGGCCAAGGATAGACGTTAGGCAGCCGTCGGGAACTCGGTGACTTCCAGGCAGCTAATGCATTCTGCCAGCGTCGGCCTCTAAGCTTTCAGAAAATCTGCGTTTCGAATTTTTTGAATGGACAGAGTGGCTGTGGTCGGGTTGCCACGGTTAATTGCAGATGTGAGACGACAGGATTGGCCTCAAAGATGTTCCAAAAGGCAGCGGAAACTGAACGCGAAATGTACGTTTTCGAAACAGCCGGTTACCTGATGCGTCCTGCGATCTGCTGTTGTAGTGATTCGATCGTGGCTTGCAGCTCTTTCAGACTCTTCTCCGCTAAATGGTCCGCCGAGGACTGAGGCAGCCCCTGGATCGCTTGTAGCGTCCGTATCGTATTAGCTTTCTCTCTGGCTTCACCACGGGCTTCACCACGGGCCTCACCTATTGCTATGCCGCGTGCTTCACCACGGGCTTCGCCCTTCTTGATTAACTGGTCAGCGATCGAGCCGGGTTCGGGCTGTACTGGCCAGAATTCGGATACCA
>DAIRSD010000493.1:0-3774 GCA_036804625.1 Aureliella sp.
TCTCAACGAGTCGATCCAGCCATTCCCATATCGCAGCACCTGAGCCCCATCGACGCGCTGGTCGAATCCCGTGGGAAGTAGACCTTCGGCCTGCATCTGAGGTATCGAATGGAAGTCCGTGCCGGTTTCGCAATTCGCAATCAAATTCGCTGCTTGAACTACTTCCAAGTGTGCCACGGCTTGAAGTCGTCGTCGCAATTCAATGATGTACTGAGGGCTTAACAGGCGATGGAAGAAATCGGGCGGCAGATAACCGAACACGCTATACTGGTTTTGGACTGGCATCAAGCTGCGCACCCACCGAAAGGTTGCCGTCGTGGCCAAGGAAGGCTGTCCGTCTGCCACTTCGACAATTCGATGGAGCAAGGCTGAACTGGACGTGATCACTAGGTAGTCGTTGTCCACCAGCATCCATGATCGCAATCGATTGTCGGGCGTGCTTAATAAAGACGCAGTACGTGCCGCGATCTGAACATCTTGCAGACTTGCATCTTCATGTTCGGCCAATACGGCACGACGATCAGACTCCATCGACGCCTTGACCAAGGCCATGTTGGTTGTTTGAAGAATCACTGCGATACCAGCACCTTCAGAAAGATGAAAATCATTGCCAATCAGTGCCATGTCCTTGATCAGTTTGTCGCCAAAAACCTTTGCTACAGAATTTAACTTGAAACCCAATCCCGACTCCATACGTTTGGCGGTATCTAGTCGCAACGGAGCCAATTGAATTGCCTGTGATAGCTCGCCGCCAAATCGCTGTGATAAGTCTTGGAACCACAAATAATTTCCGTACGACCCGAATCGCAAGTAAAAGCACTGGGGAGGCACCCGCCCAGCCAAAGCTTCGATGGCAACTTCGCCGTCTGGCTCGGGGACTTGCGTTGTTTGCCACACAGGTTGTACTGGCAGAGCTTGATCCGCCATCCTGGTAGCGGTTGAAGCTGTGAGAACTTGATTCAACGCGGCCTGCTTGACTTTAGGTGAGGCTATTAGCAGATCGGCTGTCTCCAGCAAGTCGGCGGTGATTAGGCTGTCCTGGTTAGCGGGCGGATCAAGTTCCGGAAGTGGCAGCTCCAAACGCCTTGCCAACATATCCGCCAAATACTTGTGAAACACAGCAGGCATCGATGTCTCGGTTAACGCTTGCTGCGTATTTCGAACGTAACAATCCCACCATCGCATCAGGAGATCGTGATGGTTCTCACTCGAAGCAATACGTCCAATGGGCAATTCTATGTTTTGCTGGATGTCCCCGGAAATTTCAAGATTCAGCGGACTGTCGCCTTTGAACAATGCGAATACTTGCAGCGCCACTGGAATCTCCTGGCGTCTGGGAATTGGTCGCAACAAGTTTCGTGTTCGGTCGATCAAACCTCCAGGCCGACCGATGCGCGGTGGCGGCAATGGACCGTCAGGTTGAGTGCGGACCTTGACCGATCGCATTTGGGTAGTCGCGTAATGAACTCGACGCTGTTGATCATGCACGACAACACGCACATTGTCGCTTACAACCCAATCAGCGGGCAATTCTATTTCAATCGCCAAAACACCAAAGGGCTCTCCCCAAACAGCCATACCCGATGCTTGGGTAGCTTCAGCGCTTACTTTATCTGATGCAAAGACCGCTGGTGACGATGGGAGCAAGACCAGCCCAAGCAATGCCGGAATGAGTAGCAAAGCCTTCAAGCATTCTTGAAGCCTGACTGGCCAGAGTTACGATATCAGTACGAGAAGCGGGGAACACGGGTGAACTCCACAACGCTGGGAAGCCAAGTGTCTCATGCCGAAGAATCCTTACCGGCGCAGGGGGAGTGGTTAGAATTGCACACGCTTTTCAGCGATTGTCAGCGACTGCCGTGCCTATCAGTCTATTCGGCAAGCGGAGGAAAGACACTAGGGGCAAGAGCTGCATCCAGATTGTCCAGACCTGCCGCGTGCAAATTATGTCTATTCCGAAACGGATGGTCGGTGCTTGCCTGAGATTGATTCAGAAGCCGACTACTCACAAAGCTCACGTGGCCATCGTCGTAGAACACATTGGCTCCGCGCCCATCGTGACTGATCAAGTTCTCAGTGCCATTAGCAAAGATAGGTGCATCTGACAGGATTGCAAAATGACTGCGTCCATCGTTGCGAGGAGCGACCAAACGACGCTGTTCGTTGATGCCCAAGTTGTAAGCGTAGTCGCCGCCAGCCATTTGCTGCCAATATTTTAGCTGTGCCTGATTGGCCTGATGTAACTGTTCTAATGTCGGTAACAACGTCAATTCAATCACTTGAGGTTGCCGAATCCCTACAACGCCAGCACACTGAACTTGTCGAATCGAATCCAACAAGCCTGCCGTATTCAGTCGAATGGTATAGACTCCCGCAAATGATTCCGGTCCACTGCTTGCCAAAGCTGGAAAGCGTTGATCGGGATTGGTGATTGCAAACTGAATTAGGGCTAAGCCAGTCGTTCGCAAATTTTCTGCGCAGTGCAGTTTGCGAGCCTCGAATCTTGCTCGCAAAATCGCCGGCAAGATTAAACTGCTCAGCAAGATCAGGCTTACCGTAAGAGCCACCGAATCAGTAAGGTTCTTAAAGAGCCAGTGATCACATATCGCTGAACTAAACGAGACGGGCAAGGAAAACGTTGAATTTTGTCCCAACGAATTGCTGGCACCAACGGATGCGGTTGAAAAAGGGATCTGGCTAACAGGCTCAGTAGTCTCGGCATGTGCCGGAGTCACGGGGATTCGGGATAGGGTCTTGTCAATCAATCCTGCTGGCGCTTCGAAGCGCTGGTTGCTCTGGTCCAGATGCCATAATAGAGCGCGAAAATGTACCACTCTTTCAGCCAAGTCCTGGTCGACAGGTAATAACTGGCCAATTCTGTGGGCAAGCGCCTGGTCGGCGTCCCCCAGCAAGTAAGCAATTATTTCTTCATCCGAGATGGACATTTGGTTAAATTCAACGCGGCCGGAAGATAGGTGGAACAGGTGGGTTGGGTGATGTCGAGGCAATCCAGCAAAAGAAAGCTGAAATTACGAGTTACTACGCTTCCAGGCATCCGCAAGTTTGCGCACGGCCGCATGAAGTCTGCTTTTTACGGTACCAATCGGAACATTCAAAGCTTGAGCTGCCTCACGCTGTGGCAGCCCCTGCAGGTAGACCAATTCGAGGACGCTGCGGCTTGGCTCCCCTAACTGCTCGATAGCAGCCCTCATCTGCTCACACATCTCCGATCGTTCTGCGATTGCTTGACAATCTTCGTGCCGATGATCGGGCAAAATCGAAGCGACGGAAGAATCACGAGCCAGTTGACGCAGGTCGGGAACGTCCAGACTGACAAAACGCCTTCGCTTAGCATGCCGCTTTAGGTCGATTGCCAGATGGGTCGCTATGCCGTACAGCCAAGGGCGAAAACGGCGTGCCGGATCAAACTGTTCGGCTCTCTGAAAAACTCTGACAAAAGTCATCTGGAAAGCATCTTCCGCCATATCATCGTCACCAAGATATCGCCGCAGATAGCTGTAGATCTCGTGCTGATACCGACGCATAAGCTGCTCAAAGCTGTCGCGATCGCTGGACTGTACAAATCTTGCTAACAGGACCTCGTCCGAAACGCTGGGCGTGGACGGATCACTTGCGCTAGCCCAGTCAGGCATCAGCTTTGTAGATACTTCAGGCATGTTTGCGTTCCAAAGGAGTAGGACCAAACGCATCCGAACAAAAGCCGCTCAAGCCCCAGGCCCGTAGACCAAGAGCGCGAGAAGCAACCAGGATCAT
>DAIRSD010000494.1:0-3773 GCA_036804625.1 Aureliella sp.
ACCGGCTGCTCAACATCAATTTGATTGCCGTTGTTCGACTGACTCGTGCCTTCTTTCCGTACCTATTGCAAACCGGGTCGGGTCATGTAGTGAATGTGTCCAGCGTCTTTGGATTTGCAGGCGTAGATGGCAATTCCGCGTACTGCACGGCCAAGTTTGCGGTGCGCGGCTTTACCGAGACCTTGCGAATGGAACTTGCCGATTGTCAGGTGAATGTCACTTCGGTCCATCCTGGTGGCATCAAGCCCAACATCGTCCGCAGCGCGCCGCCTGGCGGTCAGTATGTTACGGCTCAGGATCATCAAAACATGATCGAAAGTTTTGATCGTATCGCGAAGACTTTACCCGAGGAAGCAGCTCGGCAGATTCTGAATGCTGTGGAAAAGAACAAGACTCGATTGGTCATTGGCAGCGACGGCAAGATGCTAGACTGGATGACCCGCCTGCTGCCAGTACTCTACACCCGAGTTATCACTCGGCAGTATCGAAGCGCAGTAAGCAGTCCTTACAACCGCTAGCTTCCTGCGACTTGTCTCAGTTGTTCAAACAACTTGCGCTGCTCAGTCATGGCTGCCACCTTGTCTGCTGGATTGGTTCTAGCTTCAAGCAGTACCCAACCTTTGTAAGCCGATCTCAAAAGTAACTTGAACAGTTGATCGTACGGGTAATCCTTAATAAAAAGTTCGCGAACGTGCAACGTTTCGCCAAAGCGATCTCGGACCATATTGAAGTTGCCTTCGAGACCGGCACCCTCCAAGTCCTGGTCGTTACAATTCCAACAAACTGCCACGTTGGGATGATCGGCCACCGCCATAATATCCCGAACGATCGGCAATTGGCTGGTGCCCGAGCCGTGAACCTCCAGACGAATCTGCTGCCCATACTCTTGCCCATACCGAGCCACTTCGTTGAGCGCCATTCCAATCTGCTGGACAGTCTTTTTTGGATCAACGTTCTTGGGAAGTGAGTTGGGTTTGACCTTGACCCCGCTACCGCCACAATCGTGCATCAACTCAATGTACCGTTTGGTCTGCTGGATGTTGCTTTTTACCTGCTCGGGATTGGATGAATGATACTCACAATTGGCACCATAACCCACCAGTTCTACCGGGCTGTCTGCAAAACGCTTACGCACCTCGGCTCGTTCTGCGGCAGTTAATTCGGGTTCGACGGCGTGCTTATGCTGGGTCCTTAACTCGGCCCCCAGCAACCCTGAACTCTCGCAAGCGGCCAGCAGTTCAGCCAAAGTCATGTCCTGGCCCCACAGGTAGGTCACCAAACCCATCCGCATCTGAGACGGGTCGCTAGCCATATTGGCGTTGGCTGTTTGGCTAAAGCAGGCCATCGCGGCTGCCGACTGAAGAAAATGTCGTCGACTGGGATAACCAAAGGGCATGGATGTCTCCGTTTGAGAAAGTATGACTAATCGTCGTCGCCAACCGGAGGAACGAACTTGGGAGCGGCGGGAGAGCTACGGCTGGGCTCGTCTTCGGGCATCGGAAGGAAGCTGGAACTGGTGGGAGTGTTGGGATCTGGTTTGTCCCATTCCCGAAACTCTCGCTGCATATCGTCAACCTTTCGACGAATATCGCGATAGCTGCGGCCAAAGTTCCGCGCAACGTCAGGCAACTTGCTGCCGAACAGCATCAGCGCCATGAAGCCAAAAATTAGCATTTCCGTATAACCGAAACTGCTTAACATAAAGAGCGACTTTCAGCGAACCTAAGAGATGGTAGCCTGGTATGGCCTTTCAAGAATAGCTTAGCGTGACAGGTTAGCTTTTCTCGTCAGGTTCTTCTTCGTCTTTGCTGGTCGAGACGGGATCTCGCATGCCTGCCTTAAATTCGTTGGCGCTACGGCCTAGATTTCGCATGAGACTTGGCAGTCGCGCGCTGCCAAAAATGACCAACACAATCAACATAAAGATGACCAGTTCAGTGGTCCCGGGCATACCAAAAGCAATCAGGTTCATAGCGACATCAAAGCCAGAAAATGGTTAATTTCGACAGCAGCACAATGGTGCTGGCGTGCTGAAGAAGGCGAAAGCGGGTCAGTGACTCAAAACGCAAGAGGACTGCCAGAACCAATTCTTCTGCTAGGAACAAAAACTTCAGGACAAAACTTGCTGCCTGCTCCTCCCATTTTAGAAGGCCGACACGATGGCGTCAAACCCAAGCCGAACCAATTCTTTGGTTTGAAACCGAACGATAGGCATAACAAGCCTTCCAATGACAATGTTATACTACCGGCCACCAGCCAGATGAGCGATTTTTTCCAGATGAGCCTATTTTTTGGGTGCAGCGATGAACAGTGACGCATCAACGGACGGACAAATGCTCAACGAGCCACCGACTGCCTGGTGGTCCGATGACTGGACTGCGGCGGGTGTGGGCGGTGTGGTCATGGCCTTGGTTGTCCTGGCCTGCTATGGGGCTCGACCACGCGATGTCGATTGGTCGCAGCTCCAGAAGAGATCCACGGAGATCCGCAGGCAGGACGCTTCGTTCTCGGCTCAGCAAGAATCTGCACTGTCGGAGTCCGAAAAAAAGTTGTTGGCCAAGAGCCGCAACAAGAGTTCGCTGGAAAAGTTGGGAGTTACCTGGAGCGTGCCCATCAGTCCCTGGCTAGCCAAGCTGGAAAGCTGGACCAGCGATCCCGCTGACGCATTCCGCAGGCGGGATGAGGCCGGTCAGCCGGCCAGCGCTGTGCAGTGGGCTAATTTAGTCACCACCGGAGTGATGCTATTGGCTATCGGCTGCGTGGCTGTGTGCCTACGACGCGGGCCTCTTGCTTCCTATTTGATCGCATTCCCTGCGCTGTTCATCCTGTCGGTGGCAGCCTTTCTCTTGGCGGCTCAGTCGGTCGTCAAATACTACAACTTCGAGTATCCATTATGGGGCTTATTTGTCGGCATGCTAATCTGCAATACAGTTGGTTTGCCAGGTTGGTTGAAACCGGCTGTGCTGGGTGAACTGTACATTAAGATTGGATTGGTCCTGCTGGGTGGTGAAGTGTTGTTGCCAAGGTTGTTAGCATTGGGATTGCCCGGCATCTGTGTGGCTTGGGTGGTGACGCCAATCGTTCTGATCAGTACCTATCAATTTGGTCAGAAGGTACTGAAAATAGAGAGTCGTACGTTGAATATGGTAGTCTCGGCGGACATGAGCGTCTGTGGGGTGTCGGCGGCCATAGCGACAGCCGCTGCCTGCAAAGCCAAGAAAGAGGAGCTGTCGTTGGCCATAGGAATATCACTGGCTTTCACGGCACTGATGATGGTGGTGATGCCACTGGCCATCCACTGGATGCAGCTTGACCCGCGAGTTGGCGGCGCATGGATCGGCGGTACGATCGATTCTACTGGGGCAGTGGTCGCTGCTGGCGAGGCACTGGGAATTTTGGGTGCGGAAACAGCGGTAACGGTGAAAATGATTCAGAATATTCTTATTGGCGTTGTCGCCCTGGCCGTTGCTGCCTACTGGTCCCGATGGGTCGAGCCTGGACAGTCAGATCAGGCTGTCAGGTCAAAAAGTATGCCAACGGGAATCGGCGTAATCTGGCGGAGATTTCCCAAATTTGTACTAGGTTTCCTGGCTGTCTCGTTAGTTGCTTCGGCAATTTTTCAGCATTCATTTTTCGGTGAAAGCCTGATTCACCTAGCTACTACCAAATGTTCCAGCCAATTGAGAAGCTGGTTGGTTTGTGTGGCTTTTGTAGCCATCGGGTTATCTACAAACATTCGCGAACTGGCACCCTATCTCCGGAGCGGCAAACCG
>DAIRSD010000495.1:0-3747 GCA_036804625.1 Aureliella sp.
AGCCTTTGTGGCTAAGGTGAATCGATTGGGCAGCGACAACGCCACTGTGGGTGGCGCTTACTCACATGTGAGTTATTTTCTGACCGGCGAGAGTCGCGTTTACGAACGGTTTGGTCAGCACGGGGCTCAGTTTGGTAGCAACAGACCGTTTACCAAATTCTTCGCTACACGAGGAGGATGTGGTTGGGGAGCTTGGGAAGCCAAGGCTCGCTGGTCTCATTTGAATCTGACCGACATCGACCGAGGCCAATACAACGATTTGACTGTAGGTTTTAACTGGTACTGGTCGGATCGCACTCGCATCATGTTCGATTGGATTCATCCGATCACTAGCCGCGATACCGTCTTCGGTGAAACCAGTTCGGATCTGCTGGCGATGAGGTTTGACGTTAACTGGTAAAATCAAAGGTTTCGACGCTATGAAATCACTGGCTCTATCCCTTTTGGGGCTACTATTTCTATCAGTCATTGTCTGGCCATCGGGCTGCTTTGGTCAGCAGTGCCAGTGTTGTGGAGGCATGTCTGGCTGTACCAAAGTATGTCGATTGGTATGCGAGGAAAAAAAGATCGACGGTGTTTGTTGTGGCTGCCAGAGGGAAGAATTCTGTGAGCCCGGACCGGCTTGTCTCAAGTGTCAAGACTGCGAAATTGTGTGTGCCGATTGTTCAACGGATACAAAGCAGAACCCGGTTTCTTCAAAGCCCAGGAAGTTTGTGTGGTCCGAATGGCTCCCCGGATCAGCCTCGCTATTTACCAAGAAAAAGCTGATGAAGCAGACCATTACGAAGAAGGTACCCTCCTACAAATGGGTTATCGAGGATCTATGCTCGACCTGCCAGACGCAGCCGCCACTTCTCAAAATCAGCCAAAACACTCAATTACCGCCTGTCCCACCAGCCTATGCTCATTTGCGATTGGTCGGTTGGTATCGCAGTCCGGAGGACTGACTAAATTGGACAAACAGCAAGATATGCACAATCGCACCTTCAGCCGCAAATCACTGGATACGATAATGCTTGCCGCGCAGCAGAACTAGCAGCTCTTCGCCGTCCCGTTGAGTAGCCATGACAGCGTTCTCCGATGGGGTATTCTCGGAGATCAACTGAAAATACTGTTCGCTAAAGCGAGCAACAACCTGGATGCGATCCGCATCTTGGTCGATGTCGATATCGGTCGCGTTTTCTGCAACCCAGATCTTGCCTCGCTTATATAGCGTCTGATTCCCGACGATTTGCACTGCGGATTTCGCCCCCGAGCTTGCGGCAGTTGAGGAATCAGGTGCAGATTGAAAAACCTGCGGCAAGTTCGTATTGGCTACTGAATCTATTCCGGGGACAGGGCTATCGGTTACCTGATAGTAGAATCCGTCATTGGCAGTCGATTGCGCCGTGTTGCGCATTGAATTTTTCGCAGCCCGTTGCTCAAAGGCGACTTGCCCTCCGGCTGCCTCAAGTTCACGCAATTGCACACCGGCTCGAATCGCATTGCCACTGACATTGGAAAGTTCTCGAATCGAAGTCGTCTCATCCGCCAGGAACGAAGTGTAGGGAGTCAACAAGCCATGTTTGGTTGCTAATGCGACCAGTTCTTCGGTAAGCTCCTTGTTGGGACCGTTTAGGTCCAGTTCGTCAATGATCTCGCCGACGCGTCGAACCGCCCACAACTTCTCGACAAACCCAAAAGTCTGATCTGAACTCTCGGCCGCCAAATTTGCCGAGAAGTCAAACTGAGCGGATTGATCACCAATCTTGCCCGAAATGGTAACCTGCGATTGTCCAGGAATGCGATACCTACCCACGACGACTACTTGATCGCCTTCAAACAGGTCGTACAATTGCTTGGGATATAAACGGTTGACAGAATCACCCGCCTCGGTCGCAGTCCCCTCGACCTTAAACTTCAAGCTAACGTCGGTCATTACCGGCGAGCTGATCCGCCGGTACAGTCGACTGACCTGCTGTTCGATGTCTTCGTTGGGTCGAACCAGTTCGCTGTGTCCATGGTTGTCGCGCGACAACCGCTCCAGCAATATACTGTAGACGTCATACCCTACTCCAAAGCTGATCAAACGAGTACGATACGCGTTGCGTTTGCGTACCAGTTCGCCAATCGCCATCTCGTTTGTCTGGCCAGCGGTGGGTAGTCCGTCGGTCAGAAAGACGATGTAGCTGGGACGATCATCACTTTGTATCATGTCCAGGGCTCGAGTCAGTGCATCGCTGATGTTAGTGCTGCCACCAGCATAAATCCCTTCCACATATCCCAAAGCCGATTTCCGAGTCGCCTCGTCGAACCTCTGAAGCTCTGGCTTAAATGACTCGACGGAATTGTCGTAGACAATGATGTTGAACAGGTCTCCCTCGCGCAAATTGTTCAGGACAAATTTGAGTGCATCCTTGGACTGCTCCAGTTTCTTGCCAGACATACTGCCCGATCGATCGATTACAAACAGAATGGTTTGCGGTGGTATCGAATTGTTGGTGCGCTTGACCTCAGGGCTAGCCAACAACAAAAAGTAGCCGTCTTCGGTAGATTTTGGACGATAGCTAACTACGCTGGCTCCCAGTTCCGAATCAGCCGTATCAAAGAACAGTCGAAAATCATTGCCGGGGATTGCGTTTTTAGCTTCAATGCTAATCACTGCCTGATGATCATCGGGCCTCTGGATCTGCACAGTGTGCGACGGACTGTAGACGCTCTTGATCTTTGACTGGCACTGGATGCTGGTCGTCAATTTGAGCATTTCGATAGGTTGCGAAGTGAATTTGGCTGTCGAAAGAGGGTAAAGAAAATCAGTCAGGCGATCCGACTTGCGGAGTAGCTGAGTGAACGATAGGCTCACTTTACGCTCAGCACCAACAGGCACGGGAAAGACACTGGTTTGAAACATGCCGGTACCGATCCACTCCAGCAGAGCCGGATCTTGATTGCGACGCACATAACCTTCGTAGATAGAACGCGCCTCTTTGGCCGGTAGCAATTTCGCGGGGTACTCTTTACCATCAACCAGCAGAGTCATCTGGTCAACAGCGCCGTCATAAGGCAGAGGAAAACAGAAACTGACCTCCATGGTGGCCGATCCAGTGTTTACGAAAGTTTGCGACACCTGCACTTGAGCGACTTGATCCTTGATCCGAGCCTGCATGTCAAGCTCTTTGATCTTATAGGACATCGTAATCGGCGAAGGCGGCACGATGGGGCGAGGCAACGCAATGGGATGAATGCTGTTGGAAATCAACACTCCTTGCCCCACACAAGGAGAACCTAAACAGACGATTTGAACTAAAACCAAGCAACGCAAAAGCCGCTTCATCGCTCTCTCCCCTACGGAAACAGAATGTGTTAGCCTAGACCTATCGTATAGTGCCTTGGGGATAGACAGCGACCGCTGCGGTCGAGTTCCGAAAAAAGTCGACCAAGATAACACATCCGCATAAAATCAGATGCGCGACGACCCATGCACATAACCTGTTGAGGTTAATTGCACGATCTTACCTCGATCCTGAGCCCTCAAACCGGTTCTGCTCGTAAACTGTCCACAGACCACAGGCTGGCACACCCCTTCTAGACGTTGCCGCAGTTCCAAAAGTCTTTCGCTAGGAACCGCTAACAACAGTTCAAAATCTTCACCATCGCCCAAAGCATGGTCCAGCGAAGACCGACCACTGGAAAATCCCAGTTGCTGGGCGGCGTGACTGATCGGTATGTCGGCCAACTCCAAAACGGCTCCACATCGCGACGCATCGC
>DAIRSD010000496.1:0-3736 GCA_036804625.1 Aureliella sp.
CAAATAGGCCACCTGATATTTCGCGCCAAAGTGAATCAAAGCTGCCGATCATCACGTAACTTCCATAGCGATCATGGAACTCGTATGCTTCCACACCCTTGCTACGAAGCGATTGTGTCATCTTGTGAGCCTTGTTTGCAGCACGATCCAGAGCAGTGCCAGGATCGGAACTTTTGGCTTTCGCTGCCACTGTGACCACCTCGGGGCCACGAAACGAGGCTACCCTGCCGGTGAACCGGCCCGGGCAATCTAACAAACTGTACTCGATCCACTGCTGTCGATTTAATTCCTGGACAAAGCTATCGACCTTGGGTGCCTGAAAAAAATCGTCTGGCAGCTTAGGGTTGCGAGTCAAGAAAGCAATTCCACGCTGGTCAAACCCTTCAATTTTACTTTTGGGTTGGAAGGCTCGCACTTTGGTTAGCACTTGTTCGATTTGCGGGTCTTCTTTCGAATGGAATTCACCGACTAAAACGGCTACTGATCGCTGCTCTTGATCATTGGCGTACTTGATGGATAACTGCTTTGGAACCAGATTGCCGGAATCGTCCGTGTGAATTCGCTCGGTCACCGCCAACTGATCTGTTTCGTCGGTCGATTTTTCCATGATAAAGGCGGGGACACCCAGCGCCGCCTGTAGTTCGCGGGCCAATGCCGTGGCGCTATCCTGAGCATTGATGCCTCTGAACGATCCAGCCAAGATCAGCCAAGGACCGTGGCTATCTTTCAGCGTTAGGTCTTGTGCAGGCAGGTCGCGTCGTTGGAGTAGTCGCTTGAGAAAAGGCTGCTGAGAATAGAGGCCTGGAGCGGTAACAAAACAGAGCAGCACTAATAAGTAGGGAATAGTTCTACTACGAATACGATTTTTCATCTAGACATTCCTTTCTGTCAAAACCGCTTGGGTTTATTTCGCTATTGGTGCATTTTCGCCGTGTGACGGTTGCACAAATACAGCAGGTAGATAGCAAAAATCTGAGCCTAAAGCCACGTCAAAAGAGACGTTTCATTGCTCGCATTGAGCTGGACATCTAGGGTATTTGCGTTGTTTGCAATGAATGACGCGGTTAGGTGACATGAGGTTGGTTTTATGAATAGTTGAAGATTGTCGATTGCTGGGACCTGAATTGTAAAAGTGACTGTAGCGATTGTGCCGATGAACTCTAGGAGCCAACGGCTATTGCTCGATCAGTCTCGGGTCTACTAGCGTTAGATAGCAATGGATGCTGTAACTACAAGAACGGGTGACAAAATGTTACGAATAGGCATGCGATCTACTATTCCAAAGCTCGGGCGGCGCCTACCAACCTGGCTTGCCAGTGCCAGTCTTGTCTGCATGTTGGCCAGTCATGGTCGAATGTTACCTGCACAGCAGAACCTGCCTTACGTACCGCTTGGCAGCGATACATCTAGTCGAGCCGTGAGGTCACCGGGCGACCAGCCGCCCGTACCCAACAGTTCGTCCACGCTCAAGACCTACAATGTTCCAAGTCAAATGATCGGCACGGTTGGAGCACACTTGCAACTGAAGTACCACCAACAACCTGGAGTCACGGTAACAACAGACCCAACCACGGGCCAGTTGATGGTGATGGCACCTCCGGAAATCCAATCAGAAGTTGACCAAGCGATTCAGCGTTTGATTCAGACCAGTGGCGTACAAGCCGGTGATCAAGGCAAAGTAGCTTTGTCACAGGGCGAGGCAATTTACCAACTGGTCAATATGACTTGGCGCGATTTGGAACATGCTTTGGGGCGATTGGCTGGAGACAAGCTGGCGGTCACCACTGAACGCAACGGAGAGTTGGCGCAGTTAAAGATCCAGAATCAGCACGGAGTTCACGATGTGCTGCGAATCGATCGCCGCGCCAATCAAGTGACGATCTTAGGCCCCAATCCTACGGTCTCTGGATGGGCTCACATTATTCGAAGCTTAGACCGTGGACAAGTTGACCAACTGGCCACGACTCACATCGTTCCACTAGCACCGGCCCAGCCGCGTAGTCTTCGGCGCATGATCCACCTGGTCAACGCCACGATAGCTCAGCAGGATGAACCCACAGAAGACGAAGAAACACCAGCGACCAGCACCGAGGAAGCGGTGACGGCACTGGGCAGTGTGGAATAGTTGTCGAGCGCCAGTGGCTTGTTAGGGGATGTCCAGATCGAAATCGTTCAGGATATCGGTCTGATCATCGTCAAAGGAGCCAAGCGCGATGTGCAGCGCGCTTTGCAAGTTATCGAACAGATCAAGTCTCAGGCAAAGCTGACCGAGCCGGTGATTGAGGTGCTGCAGCTCCAATTCGCTAACTCAGAAGCGGTGGCCGACGAGGTGAATCGACTGTATGAAAGCGTCTATCAGGCACGTCAGGGTACTGTCAGTGTGACCGCTTTGGTCCAGCCCAACGCTCTGCTGATCATCGGTCGTAAAGAGATCGTTGAATCGGTAAAGACGTTGATTGAAAAGCTAGACCAGCCGCTCAATCCTAACGATCAAATGAAAGTGATTCGACTCAAGCACGCGCCATCTGTCGACATGGAGACACGAATTCGCTTCTTCTATGTCCAGCGGCCCTTCTCAGATCAAGAGAATCGAAAAGCCATGGGAACACGAGTCCGGATTTCCAGCGACTATCGCACCAACGCCTTGATCGTCCAGGCGGCACCACGCGAACTGGCTGAAGTTGAGAAGATGGTTGCCGAGCTGGATGTGGAAAGCAGCGAAACAGAGAATCGTGTGCAGGTTTTCCGATTGAAGCATGCATTGGCAGAAGACTTGCAGCGTGTTATCCAGCAGATCATCACCGGCCAGGCAATTGCCGGAGGGGGAGCTGGGGGTGGTGGAGCGGGAGCTGCTTTATCCAACTTGACGTCTGGCGGCAGCGGCGGTGCTGGTGCGGGCCAAGCGTCGGTGCCAAGTAGCCGACTGAGCATCGTCACTGTTGATGGTGGCAAAGTGGACTCGGGAGTTCTGGCCGGAGTCGTAGTCACGGCTGACCCAAGTGTCAACGCTTTGGTGGTCAAAGCTCCTGTGACCAGCATGGAGCTGCTAAGCAAGTTAATCGAACAACTGGATACGCTGCCGAGCGCGGAAGCCAGAGTGAAAATCTATCAGTTACGGAACAGCGATGCCACGACGGTGGCGTTGACCTTGCAAAATCTTTATGGATTGGCACCCACGGCTGGCCAGGGTGCCCAGTTCAGCTTGCAGAATAACTTTGTGAATAACTTGGCTCGTAGCGGACTGACCGGAGGAGGTGAAAGCTCGTTGGTTCAATTGCGCATCACTCCAGAAGCGCGAACCAACAGCGTGATTGTCAGTGGCGGTGAGGCCGATCTGCGAGTACTGGAAGCCATGATTTTGCGACTGGACGAAGACGTGTCCGACTCCCGTCGCTTCGAAGTAGTTTGGCTGCGCAATGCTACTTCGACGAACGTATCCGACGCTTTGACGACCTATTTCCAAAACTATTTTCAAACGCAATCACAACTGGTTTCTTCAGGAGTCATCAGTGCTCAGGAAGCTCTGAATCGCCAAGTCTTGGTGGTCCCCGAGGTCGCCACCAACAGTTTATTGATCAGCGCCAGTCGCGAATTATTCGAGACGGCAATGAGGCTGATTGAACGCATGGACCGACGGCCACACATGGTCTCGATACAGGTCATGCTCGCGCTACTTCAGCAGGAAGAAGGATTAGAGTTGGGACCGGAATGACATGTCCAAGCCAGTATAGTGTAC
>DAIRSD010000497.1:0-3733 GCA_036804625.1 Aureliella sp.
TACTGATTTTGGTTCAGTCATTCATGGTTCGAGTCCATGCCCGGTAGCTCTCATTCTGCTAGGCTAATGCGTTGAGCTGTTATTTTCCGCATTGTACCTGCCGCAAAACCGGCAATGTCGAGCCGTCAGGGCGTCGAATTGTCCGATTCTCCTGATGGACGAGATCTTGGCTTCTAGTCGAATCCGGATGGGGCCAGCTATAATTGTCTAGTTGTAAAGTGCCTTCCCGAAGACCCCTCTTACGAGTGGCACGGACCTCAAGACACTCCGAAAGAGTTCGATGTCAGCCGCAATCAACGCTAGACTTGCCCTGAAGCACCTAGAGCAAAAGCCGTTTGTATCAAAGCTTACTAGCGGCACGGTTATCGCCTTGGCTCGCTTTTTTAGCGGATACACGGTCCGGTGGGTGGACTGCCAACCAGACACTTGCCAAAGAATCTATTTCGCCAACCACTCCAGCCATCTAGATGCTGTTGTGTTGTGGTCCGCATTGCCGACTGAGATCCGCAATTTGACGCGGCCAGTCGCAGCCAAAGACTATTGGTCCAAGTCCCACTGGCGGCGCTATTTGGCAAAGTCATTTAACGCTTTACTGATCGACCGCAAAGAGATCAAAGTTCATCACAGTCCGGTCGACCTGATGATCAAAGCGATCGGCGATGTCTACTCTCTGATTGTCTTTCCCGAGGGAGGACGCACCGAAAACGAAACGATGGGTGAGTTCAAAAGCGGCATCTACTATCTTGCCAAGAAGCGTCCCGATCTGGAGCTGGTACCCGTTTATATGGAAAATCTCAATCGCATCTTGCCTCGAGGCGAATTCCTACCTGTTCCTCTACTGAGTAGCATCACCATTGGCGCTCCGATTTGGCTGGAAGCCGACGAACCCAAAGCGGACTTTCTGCATCGTGCTCGGGAAGCCGTTCGTGCCCTTCGCGACGCCTAGCCATCTACCGAATCGGTTGCGCCCCGGTTATAGTGTTGCCGGTGATTACTTGATAGGTTTGCCTTTCGGAGAAGTAGATTCTAGCGACGAAGGGTTGTTGTGACTGGCCTTGGGATGATCAATCCTTTAGGTACCCAGGTTGAACAAGTTTGGGATGCTTTGAAGAATGGTCAAAGCGGCGTAGGTTTCATTTCAATATTTGACGCTGGTCGCTATCCGACTCGAATTGCTGCGGAAGTACGTAATTGGGATATCACTCAGTGCGGCCAGTCGGCTGAGCTGTGGGGGGACCGAGGCCGCCATGCCAAGTTTGCGGCTGGTGCAGCTCACCAGGCGGTTCACGATTCAGGTCTACTGGACTCCATCAAGGATTTGACCCGGGTTGGCGTCTACTTTGGAGCTGGTGAGGGCAATCAGGATTTTTACAACTTCACTCACATGGTGGCCGCTGCAACTCAGCAGCCCGATAAATTTGACCTAGATGCGTTTATGGCCAAAGGATTGGAGATTCTCAATCCAGCCCAAGAAATCGAGCAAGAACCTAGCATGCCAGCAGCGCACGTGGCTAGCATGTTTGACTTGCAGGGACCGAACTTGAATTGCTTGACAGCATGTGCCGCCAGCAGCCAGGCGGTTGGAGAAGCAACTGAGTTGATTCGACGTGGCGATGCAGACGCAATGTTGGCCGGTGGAGCCCACAGCATGATCCATCCGTTTGGCTTAACAGGTTTTAGTCTGCTGACAGCGCTTTCTACCAACAACGATAACCCAAAAGGTGCCTCCCGACCGTTTGACCGACTGCGGGACGGATTTGTACTGGGTGAAGGCTCGTCAGTGGTAATCTTTGAGGACTTGGAACATGCCAAGCGACGTGGTGCAAAGATCTACGGTGAGGTTCTGGGCTATGGTTGTAGCGCAGACGCTTACCGAATCACCGACATTCACCCTGAAGGACGTGGAGCAATCGCGTGTATGTCAGCGGCTATGAAGGACGCCTGCATTACCGCAAAACAAGTCGGATATGTTAATGATCACGGCACAAGTACATCGGTTAATGATCGAGTTGAAACGGTAGCCTGCAAGTCGGTCTTTGGTGAACTGGCACCCAAGATCCCAATTTCAAGCACCAAAAGCATGATGGGACACTTGATCGCTGCCGCTGGAGTTACTGAAATGATCGTCTGCCTGTTGGCGATACGCGATGGAGTGCTTCCGCCAACAATCAACCTGGAAAACCCAGATCCGGAATGCGATTTGGACTACATACCGAACCAAGCCAGAGAGTCCAAGCTAGAAATCGCGCTGAATAACTCGTTTGGTTTCGGCGGCCAAAATGTTACTCTAGCCGTTGGGCGATTGAAGAACTAGCCAATCCCCATTTCTCTCCAGAATAGCAGGCGCAATCCGCTGAGGTACATCTTGCAAAACGGTTTCACGCGGAACAAGCGGCCCAACAATTGATCTTTGCTTTTGCAACATTACCAGCCCTACTCGGCAGCCAGTGCGTGTCATTTGATTCTCTGAAAACACACTCACTGGTGCTTCGGGCTGGTATTCTGACCATCTTGTCAAACCTCGGCTTGCCCCTGGACTACGAATTCAGCTTGGGTTTCCTGTGAAACTTTTTGCATAATGCCAACTGGTGAAGGTGCAGATCCGCTGCAGTTTTGGCCCAGCTACCAATCTCAAGTTCGCACTAGCTCCGGCAGCTAATTCTTGTCTAGCGGATGCACAACCAAGCCGCTGAGAAGCTTCGGATAGAAATAAGTGCTCTTGGCAGGCATGCGTTCCTGATGCAGACTGACCTTGCGTATATCATCGACGGTTGCAGGCATCACCAAGGCAGCAAGTTGATACTCAAGCTGTCCTTCCAGGCGACCGCATAGCCCATCGACTACCTCGTCAACTAAATGAACGTAAGTTGGCTTGGGGTGTCCCTGCAGTCCAAGAAGATCGTCGACAATCAAACTATGCAACATGGATACACCCAGGCTACGCCAATCTTCACTTTGACCGGATGCTACACGGGCCATGTGTTCAGGCGTGTCTGCATTAGCAGTTACCAATGTCCAGCGCTGATCTTTGGCAGTGTATAGCCCAAAAGCACCCTGGTCGTCTAACTCCAAGATTTCCTTCCAAACCTTTTGCGCCGCCTCTGAGCCCTGACCTGCGGGCTGACAGTCAAATGCAATACTCAACTTTGCGGTAAGCTCTAGAGCATCCATCGCGACAACTCCATGCAGCAGTCGGTGGGTAGGCATGACGACCAAGCCTGGATCATCCATGCTCATCAGCATCGAGAGTACGTAGTTGGCAGGGTGTTCGCTAGGCAATTCCCCACCTGCCGCTTGCGCCAATTCGTCGCGATAATTACATGCGGTCTCGTAGCGGTGATGACCGTCGGCGACAAACATAGGCTTCTTTTCAACCAGTGAAGCCACCTGCGCGATCAGCCTTGCATCAGTCACGGGCCACAATCGATGCGTCACTCCTAGATGATCAACGGCTTCCAGAGCTGGCTTGCTGGCAACGTGCGCCTCCAGCAAGTTTTGAGCGGTATTGTCTGGATCTGGATACAGCCCAAAAATCTGGCTTAGGTTGGCTTGGCAGGCCCGAGTCAATCGCAATCGGTCATCTTTTGCCTTGGCATGTGTCTGCTCGTGAGGATAGATTTCACCCTCGCCAAAACGAACCACCATGATCCTGGACATAATCCAGCGTCTCGTAAAGCTATGCCCTGCATAGAGAAAGATTAGGTGATACAAATAGATGGCCGGATCTGGCTCG
>DAIRSD010000498.1:0-3719 GCA_036804625.1 Aureliella sp.
CGCGGGGCGCGGCATCGGGGCCACGGAACAGCTTGTTTACAGTGCCGTCAAAGCCAATGCGCACAAGGGCTCGTTGAGTGTTCTTGGCTTCCTGCATGTCCAGGCACTGTGAAAAAGGGGAGTTCTCGATTATCAAAAACAAAAAACGCCGGTCCGCTCGAAAAGCGAAACGACGTTTTGTATTGTAGCGGCAAACGATGGTGCTACCTAGCCTTGATCAGCTCACAGAAGCGCCAGGTCGATAGCTTTAAGCCTTAACTTCGCTGATCGTCTTGAGCAATCTAGCCAAAATCTTGTACGGATCGGCTTGGGAGTTCGGACGACGATCCTCCAAGTATCCTCGATAGGCATCACCGGCAACAAATGAGTGTGGTATGCGGATCGATGCGCCGCGATTGGCTACCCCGTAGTTAAACTTGTCGATGGACTGAGTTTCGTGCAAGCCGGTTAGTCGCAAATGGTTGTCAGGGCCATATGCAGCGATGTGCTCGTCCTTGTACTTATCAAACGCAGCCATCAGCTTCTCGAAGTAGGCTTTGCCGCCTTTATCACGCAGCAGATTGGTCGAGAAGTTGGTGTGCATGCCAGAGCCATTCCAATCGCCTCGGATTGGCTTGCAATGCCATTCGACGTCGACGCCGTACTGCTCGCAGTGTCGCAGCAACAGGTATCGAGCGATCCACATATCGTCGGCGGCTTTCTTGGCTCCCTTGGCAAAAATCTGGAACTCCCACTGGCCCTTGGCTACTTCTGCATTGATGCCTTCCAGTTCAATGCCCGCATCATGGCAGATATCGATATGTTCTTCGACGATCTTACGAGCGATGCAGCCAACGTTCTTGTAACCAACTCCGGTATAGTAGGGGCCTTGAGGTGCAGGATAGCCAGACTCAGGAAATCCAAGTGGTTTACCATCTTTGTACAAGAAGTACTCTTGTTCGAAGCCCACCCACAATCCGCCGTCGTCGTCGGCCACTGTGGCTCGGAAATTGGATGGGTGAGGACCCTTGTCTTTGGGCAAATGGACTTCACACATGACCAGGTAGCCATTGCGACGCGTGCTGTCAGGATACAGAGCGACAGGCACAAGCACACAGTCAGAGTCATGGCCTTCGGCCTGTTGAGTCGAACTGCCATCGAAGCCCCACACTGGGCAGTCTGCAACGCTTTGCGGAGCCTTGCTAACGATTTTGGTCTTACTGCGCAAATTGGGCTCTGGCAAATATCCATCCAGCCAAACATATTCCAGCTTATACTTGGGTTCAGAAGACATACAACCTACTTTCCATTCAAAAAAGGGACACTGGATAGTGCCTGCCGCAGGATGGCCGCCAAGGACCGCCAAAATTACCCGCATGCGAAGCAGAAATACAAACTCACTAACAACCTTGACTTTTTGGGCAGCAGCTATGTTACTTCCAACAACTGTAAACGGCACCGCACTGGGTCACTGCAGGAGGCCGTACCCCAAGTCTTTGGGGTACAGATCTTACCCGCAGGCTCTGAATTGTAAAAGAAACCCGACTGCTAGGAAGGTAAGATAACACGCCTTTGAGGTGTAATCAATTGGCGACAGTGCTCTACTTCCTTCGAAACATCGCTGTTGAACGCTTGGTCAAGTCGGTATCGCAATTTCAGCCGCCTCAGCTAGATTATTTGTGGCGTCGAAAATTGCCTTGGTGAGTTTCAATAAATTTCCACCTTTTTTTGGAGCAGCGTAACCCGTTGTTGACATTACCGCTGCAGGAGTATAGCTGCAAAGCAAACATTGAAATCCAGGTATGGCATTTCGCTGGTTGTCGCCCTGCCCCCTTCAAGTGGGACTTGTGTTTTTGGGCTGGTCGATGATGATTGGTCTGATGCAAACCACTTATCGAAGTCCAGGTCTGCGCGAACTGGCTGAAGCCGAACCAAAGATTCTGCCCAGTCTTCTCCAGTGCGACTTTGGCAATCTTCAGCGGGAAATTGAGACATTGGAACAGGTTGGCATTCAGGCATTGCACCTGGATGTGATGGATGGCCATTTCGTACCCAATTTTACCTATGGTATGCCGATCGTTCAGGCCGTTCGCCGCTATTCCCACCTGCCGCTGGATGTCCACTTGATGATGTCCAATCCTGGCGACTACATCACGCAATTTGTCGATGCGGGTGCGGACTGCCTGACGATTCACGCAGAGATATCGACGGATACCGCTCCACTATTGCAGCGAATTCGGTCTCAGGGGGTTTTGGCTGGTTTGGCCATCAATCCTGGGACGCCATTGACCCTGGTGGATGATTGCTTAGATCATTGTGATTTGCTACTAATTATGAGCGTTGACGCCGGGTTTGGAGGCCAAGCGTTTAATCCCGTTGCACTTGAGAAGTTGCGGAGTGTACAAGAGACACATCCTGAGCTGCTGCTGGAAGTGGATGGTGGAGTGAATCTAAAGACCATTGCTGAATGTACCCGCGCAGGGGCTCAGTTGTTGGTCGTTGGCTCCGCTATTTTCGGGCAAGAAGATTATCGATCAGCCGTTCAGCGGCTGATCGGTGCCATGGATCGGTGACACTACCCGTTTTTTGTAGGATTATATGACCGAAGTATTAATTGTTCGACCTGGTGCCACAACGTTTGATGATGCTGGGCGAATTAAAGGCTCTTTAGACATTCCGCTTTCACCCGCAGGCGTACAGCAGGCCGAGCGATTATCGGTGGCCCTTCAAACCGTCAAGTTGGATTGCCTGTATGTGGCACCTTGTACGTCGGCTCAGGCGTCGGCTGAACAAATTGCAGAGCGCAATTTTTGTCGTCAGCGATCTTTGGATTGCCTGCGCAACTTGGATCATGGCTTGTGGCAAGGGAAGCTGTTGTCCGAAGTCAAGCGGCTACAGCCAACCTACTATCGTCAGTTCCAAGATGATCCCGTTCATGTCTGTCCGCCAGGCGGCGAGACAGTGGCACAAGCCATTCAACGCGTACAGCCAACGATCGACAAAATTTTGAACAAGCATGTGGGTGGACGAATCGCATTCCTACTGCCAGATCCACTGGCTTCCATCGTTCAGTGCAGTCTGCAAGGACGTCAATTTCAGGATATCTGGAAGTTGGAGCGAGATGGTGGGACCTTTGATATTTTGCGATTGGAACCTGCCCCGATTCAGTACGAATTGAATCCAGCTTAGTTAACCAAGGATAGGTGGTAACCATGTCCAACCCTGTGGTGTCAGTAGGTAATGCGATGACCGGAAGCATAAAGCGTCCAGTGCCCGATGGATTGTGGATGAAGTGCCCAGGATGCGGAGCCACCATCTATCGCAAGGAATCGGAGAGGTTACAAAACGTCTGCCCCAAGTGCACCTACCATTTTTATGTCTCGGCACCTCAGCGTATTGCTCAAGTCCTGGACGCTGGAACGTTCGAAGAGTGGGCTGCTCAGTTGAGCCCCACCGATCCGCTTACCTTTCAGGATTCGCAGCGTTATTGCGATCGGCTGGTAGCCGAGCAAAAGCGAACCGGACTGCCCGATGCTTCGCTGCCCGGCACTGGCATGATTCGCGCGCGTCGCGAAGCCATTGGAGTGACCGATTCGGCAGTCATCATGGGCAGTATGGGATCGGTCGTTGGAGAGCGGTTAACGCGACTGGTTGAGCGAGCTACCACACAGAATCTGCCCCTGATCGTGATCAGCGGTTCTGGAGGCGGAGCAAGGATGCACGAAGGGATCTTGGCTCTG
>DAIRSD010000499.1:0-3714 GCA_036804625.1 Aureliella sp.
ATTTTTTCTCGACGATCGATGCTGGTTTGGACCGTGTCGACAAAGTCTTCGCTCAGATGACCCAGTCAGGGACAGAGATAGTTGATGGGGTGGAAGCTGCGACGCTCTACCAGACCTATGGAGTGCCACCTGAGTTGTTCCAGACGATGGCCGCAGAGCATCACTTCACCTTTGACTGGAACGGCTTTCGCCAGGCAATGAAGAAGCACGAAGAGATCAGTGGCAGCGGAGGGCGCGAACTGTTCCAGACCGGTCCGCTGGAAACTCTGAAGGAAGCGCTGCATCGTACCGAATTTTTGGGCTACGAGCATTCTTCGGCTCAAGCAACAGTGAAGGGGATTATCGTTAGCCAGTCCGGCGAAGAACGTCTGGTAGATGAAATCACCGCGGCAGCTAGTGGAGGTCAAAAATTGCGAGTAGTTCTGGAGCGTTCTCCGTTCTATGGTGAAGGTGGTGGGCAGGTAGGCGATTCGGGTGCGATAAAAGCCAATGGAACTCAATTTTCGGTGACCGATACTCAGCGGGCTGGCGAACTGCTAGTACACATTGGCACGCTTGATTCAGGAAAACTGGCGATTGGCGATGCGGTGACAGCTCAGGTTGATTCGGTACGACGGGTCGGCATTCAGCGCGCTCACTCGGCCACTCATATCTTGCACCACGCTTTGCAGTCGGTGTTGGGTGCCCACGCTCAGCAGCAGGGCAGTAAAGTAGACGACGACTGGTTGCGCTTTGATTTTACAAATCTCAATTCTCTGACCGATCAACAGGTCGAACAGATTGAATCGATTGTGGCCCAGCGAGTGCAGGCCGGGCAGCCGATTTCTTGGAAGGTGGTGCCGCTGGTCGAGGCTCGCAAGGCTGGTGCCATGATGCTGTTCGGCGAAAAGTACCCAGATCCGGTACGCATGGTCTCGATGGGGCAGTTCTCTAAAGAGCTTTGCGGAGGTATTCACTTGGAGAACACCTCTCAGGTTGCGCATTTTGAGGTTCTTAGCGAAGAGGGAATCGCTGCTGGTACGCGGCGGATTGAAGCGCTGACTGGTGTGAAGGCTCAGGCTCGGCGGGCCGAGGTGGATCGCACGCTTGAGCAGGTTGCTAAGGAACTAAATTGTGCTACGGGCGATGTTGTCGAGACGCTTAAATGGCTTAGTACCAACGTGCGCGGATTCAAGAAGCAGGTAGACGGTGGTGCCGTTTATACCGTACCGGCGGCACCGGCGAGCGGAAAATCACTGACCGACTATTTGAGCCAGCGACGCGGGCTGCGCGACGCTTCACGTCTACTAAACGTTTCGTCGGACAAGCTGTTAACGCGAGTGCAATCGATGGTTTCCGATCAGCAGCGACTTCAACAGCAATTGGCCGAACTTGCGACCAGCGGAAACCTATCTATGGACAGCCTGCTTGAGAAACGCGAGCAAGTGGGCAAAACAACGGTGATCGTCGCTGAAGCACCCGGTGCCAATGCCAATTTAATGCGGCGCTGGATCGATCAGATCCGCAGCACGGAGCCCGCCTCGTCGGCCGTTTTGTTGGCGTCGCGAAGTGGCGAAGACAAAGTGATGTTAGTGGCCGGGCTGAGCCGCGATTTGGTCACTGCAGGTGTCAGTGCCGCTGACTGGATTTCTGTGGTTGCTCCGGTGGTTGGTGGCGGCGGAGGTGGAAAACCGGATTTTGCACAGGCCGGTGGCAAACACCCTGAAAATCTTCCTGAAGCGCTGGTCGCGGCTCGACAAGCCATCGACAAGCTATTGAAGGCAGCGACCCAGTAGCCTGCTATTTTTTCGAGCCCAGCAATCTTAATTTGGAGCTTTGCCGACTTCACTTGTGCAAGGTTTCACAAAGGAAAGTCAGAGTTTTATTCTTTATTCTGAAAAAAGGTGTGAACCCGTTGGCGGTTTGGACGTCTATACTGGTGGCGTAGGGCATACTTCCGGCGGGTAAGTCGGCGGTTGGTTGTGATTTTGACACGAAAAGTGCAGAATTTTGGCCCTTGGACCGGATTTCTATTTGTAGAAAATACGGTTCGGAGTTAAGCTCAACCGGTTCCGCTACGACATTTCGGACATTTTAAGAGGCCAATGGGTCTCGTCCCAGCGCACTCGGCGTGCCTGGAATTTTTTTCTCACACTCTCTCGGTTCACGTCCCAGGATGACGTGAGGGAGGATTACGATGCGTAACACAACGTTCTCCAGCTTCATCAATTTTGCTGTAACTTGCACATCCAAGTTAACAGTTGGTGCTGGAAATGTGGTGGTGCGCGTGCGTAGCTACCTCACTTTCTTACGTGAACGTATTGGGCTTTGGCGCATGCCGTCAAACCAGCAACTCCATCATTCTCGTTTGCCGTATTCGGGTAAACGGATTGATGAGATGTCGTCGGGCATAATTTCCCGACTGCTGGGGCATGACATCAATGCGATTGCCGCAGCCAGCCCAATCTTCGCGGTGGCACCTGCCACCAGATTGGAAGCAGTCAGAAGCAGTCAGAGCTAAGCGCTTTGATCGACTGACAAATAAAACGACCGAATCACTTTAGACAAAGTCGTCGCACTCAAGAGACAGTTTTCCGTTCAAGTCCTTTCGCTTTGTTCCGTTCCGAACAGCACGCGATAACTGCGGCAAACTGCTCAGCCAATCCAATCTTCGAATGCTGTCAGGCGTTGACCATTGTGGTCACCGGCGGTCGCGAAGATCAAAGAACCTAAATTTCCTATGGCCCGTTGTGGCGGTTTCATCCGGCAACGGCGATCAGTGAAATCCAACTGAGAGAGATCGATCATGGTAACGGATTTGAACGAAACCCAGACTTGCACGATCACCGATCTGGTGATACGGGCACAGGAAGGCGACCGCGAGGCGCAGTGCCAGCTTTACCAGCGGTACCAGCAAACGGTGCTGAACCTGGCCTACAGACTGCTTGGAAACTGGGACGAAGCCGAAGAGCTATCGCAGGACGTGTTCATTCACGCCTTTGAGCGCATCGGACAACTGCGAGTTGCAGCGGCCTTTGGCGGGTGGCTGCGACAAATCGTTCGTCGCATGGCGGTCAATCGATTGACGCGCCGTCGACCGGTTTTTGCAGTCGAGTCGGAGGTGCTGGACGCTGCTCAGGACTTAGGAGCCACACCGCTGGATGACCTGTTGAAAAGCGAACGCCATCAGCAGGTTCGCCAAGGACTGAAGCGACTGGGCGACACCGACCGTAGGACGCTGGAAGCGTTCTACATGGGCGGTCAGTCCTTGATCCAGATGGCCGAGTACTTTGAAGCGCCAATTGGAACGATCAAGCGCCGACTGCACGTCGCCAGGCTTAGGCTGGCTGCCGAAATCGGCGACTCAACCGCCATCTAAGTTGGCTTCAATCAATCGAAATTCCCCCCACGGCGCTGTTAGTTGAATAGTTTGAACTAGCAGCGCTTTTTTAGATTATTCATCGATTCCGATACCGAATCCATCCTACACGTGGCAAGCCGATAGGACTTTGGACTGATTCAAATTCAGCAAGCAACCGCAGGCAGGCTTTGTACCACTGTTTGAGGCTTGCGCTGATAACTTCGACCTGTTGAGGCCGACCCTATCTCGCAATGTCACTCGTCTCAATCCGAAATCGCCAGTTTCTTACGCACATCTGCTTGAAGCATGAATCGGGCGAACGATTTACAGGAGGAAGCAGAGGGAACGGAGCAAGAGATTTTGCCATCGATTAC
>DAIRSD010000500.1:0-3702 GCA_036804625.1 Aureliella sp.
GCCAGCAAAGGTTTGGTTGAAATGATACTTCGTGACAAGGCAGCCCAATTACCGGACGACCAGAGGATTGTCATGACCGGAATCGGCTTGACCTGCCCCCTAGGCAATGATTTGGCTACGCTGCGTGACAACCTGCTTAACGGGCGAAGCGGGGTTCAAAAGTACGAAATCCGATATGTTGGCGAAACGCTAGCTGGAATATGCGATTTTCCTGCTACACAGTATCAATCTCGCAAAGATGCTCGACGGGGCACTCGAGCTGGCGGTGTCGGTATCTGGGCTGCTAATCAAGCGGTAGCCAGTAGCGGACTGGACTGGGAAAACGTCGATCGGTCGACGGTCGGGATCTACATTGGCGTTACCGAGCATGGCAACGTAGAAACCGAGAATGAGATCTATCAGATCAAGCAGTTTGACTACGACGTCCAGTACTGGTCGCACCATCACAATCCGCGGACTGTAGCAAATAACCCGGCAGGCGAGGTCGCATTAAATATGGGTGTCACCGGACCTCATTATACGCTTGGGGCTGCCTGTGCTGCAGGAAATGTTGGCATCGTTCAGGGTGCTCAGATGCTGCGTTTGGGAGACTGCGATATCGCCATTGCCGGTGGAGTTTCCGAGAGTATTCATACCTTTGGGATATTCGCTAGTTTCAAGAGCCAAGGCGCTTTGGCTGCTCACGACGACCCAACGAAAGCTTCCCGTCCGTTCGACAAACAGCGAAATGGGATCGTAGTTTCCGAAGGGGCTTGCTTGTATGTTCTAGAGCGATTGAGCGATGCCAAGCGGCGTGGAGCCAAGATATTGGCGGAAATCGTTGCCTATGCGATCAACACGGACGCGACGGACTTCGTTTTGCCCAACCCGGAAAGGCAGGCGCAGTGTGTCCATTTGGCGCTGCGTCGCGCCGGATTGCCCGCTGAAGCGATCGATATCGTCAGCACGCACGCCACCGGCACTCAAAGCGGTGACGCTCAGGAATGCGAAGCACTTCGAGCCGTTTTTGAAAATTGCCCTCAGACCTTTGTGAACAATACTAAGAGTTTTATCGGGCACACCATGGGCGCGGCAGGATCGCTTGAACTAGCCGGAAACTTGGCTTCCTTTCAAGACGGCTATTGCCACGCGACGATCAATGTGGACGATTTGGACCCCGAATGTGAACTGCCTGGCCTGGTGATTAATCAGCCTCGTAAGATGGATCGTGTACAATACATCCTAAACAATTCTTTTGGTATGCTTGGCATCAATTCGGTTCTGATCGTTCGCGGCATCACATAAGCTTAGCCGCTGGTAGCAAACTTCTTTGATAAATCGCTGAAACCTTTTGGCTAGTCTAACAAACTGCACGGACCGAACTGCACATGGTTTTGGCTCGTAAGACTGTAGTCCAGGCCGTTTTCTTACGTCGAGCGATTCTCCACTTCCCTAAAGGCGACTCTCGATGCACAATAGACGGCTGAGCGTTATTGCCTCTACTGCCGAGATATGAACGGCAGCTTTTCGTTTCGGTTCGACCATTTACAGCCTTTTGTAAATTCGATTTTAGGGCAAGGAATCCTCCTTTCATGAGTGCCACCGCTTCCCAGAAACCTGCTGCCGCCAAGTCAGGGCAGGAAAACAGCGATAATGTAATCATCCAGACTCGCAATTTAGGCAAGACCTACAGAGATTTCTGGGGACGCAAGAAAGTCGTCGCCCTTAAGTCGCTGGACATCGAAGTGCAGCGGGGCGAGATCTTTGGACTGCTGGGGCCTAACGGTTCTGGCAAGTCTACGACGATCAAGCTGTTGCAGGGTCTGCTATTTCCAACTTCAGGTCAGGCATTCGTTTTTGGCAAAGACGCTCGTGATGTTTCCAAAAATCTGCGCATTGGATATTTGCCCGAAGAATCGTATCTGTACAAATACTTGAACGCCGAAGAGACGCTGGACTTCTATGGTCGACTGTTTGACATGCCTGCCGAGGTTCGCCGCGAGCGAACCAATGTTTTGATTCGTCAAGTTGGCCTGAATCATGCGCGACGTCGGCAGTTGCGTGAGTACTCCAAAGGGATGACACGGCGCATCGGACTAGCTCAAGCTCTGATCAATGAACCCGATTTGCTGATTCTGGACGAACCGACCACCGGGATGGATCCAATTGGAAGTCGAGAGATGAAAGATTTGATTATCAGCCTGCGAGATCAAGGCAAGACGATCTTGATGTGCTCGCACCAGCTTGCCGATGTTCAAGACGTTTGTGATCGGATCGCCATTTTACATCAAGGCGAACTACGCGAACTGGGCCGGGTCCAAGAGTTGCTGAAGGTGCGTGACGTAACCGAAGTTCACGCCAAAGGGCTATCGGACCAAACCAAGCAGAAGATTGCCGATCTGATCAAGAGCGATGGAGGCCAGTTGCTCAGTATCGACAATCCAACGACATCGATGGAAGAGTTGTTCCTGGATATCGTGCAGACCAGCCGGCCAGGAAGTCGTCCAAGCTAACCATTTTTGTAGTGGAACTCGCCAGAGTTCCCAAACCGTAGTGGAATTCGTCAGAATTCCCTATCGCGCCAAAGAGTACCGGAACTTTACATCGCTTCAATGTGGCTGCCGCAAGAAGATCGTTTTGATTGTTACTTGATAGATTTCACTCTAGTTGTTGTGTTATTGCTATGCGATTAGAAGCCGAACAGATGTGGGGCTACTTTCAGTGGCTGATTGGAGAATGGGCGCTGGTGCAAGGAGTGCTGGTGACGGCCGGAATTGCCATAGTTGCCTTTGTGGTCTGTTACTTGATTTCTCTTGCCAAGTGGGGACCTTCCGAAGGATTCTATCAGGTGACACGAGTCGTTTATGAACTGATCGCTCGCGACCTGCCCAACACAACGATCAAACGCATTTATGCTCTGGCTCGACTAGCCTTTCAGGAAGCTCTACGACGCCGCGTCCTGGTGGTCATGGCTGTGTTCATTATCGGCCTGCTATTTGCTGGCTGGTTTCTGGATGCCGGTTCAAGCAACGTGGCGCAGCTTTATATCAGCTTCGTGATGACAGGCACCAGTTACTTGGTCATTTTATTGGGATTGTTTCTAAGCTGTTTCAGTCTGCCAACGGACATCAAGAACAAGACGATTCAAACGATTACCACCAAACCGGTACGCAGCACCGAAATTGTTCTGGGCCGAATCTTTGGGTTTACTGCCGTTGGCACCATGCTGCTGGTTGGCATGGGGCGGTTAAGCTACGGAGTTATCAAACGCGGAATCCTGCATGAACATGAAGTGGAATCGACCGAAGGTGCCGCAGAGGGAGCAACCACGTACGACGCTCGGCATGCACATCAGTTTCGGATGATCGAAGGCGAAGCGGTGGGGGTGACCGACACCGTCAAGGGACACACTCACGTGGTCCGCCGTCAGGATGACGGCAGCTTCACTGTAGGTCCGCCCGAAGGTCTGTTGAATGCTCGTATTCCTATCTTTGGCAAGCTGCATATGACCGACCGTAGCGGCAACGTCGTGCAAAAGGGGCTAAACGTCGGATATGAATCGGAATATCAGACATTTATCGAAGGCAATTCGCCCATGTCAGCCGTGTGGACCTTTCCGGCGGTAAGCGCAAGTCAGTTCCAGGATGGTGAATTCTTGCCGATCGAAATGTCGCTTCAAGCCTTTCGCACACTCAAGGGCGACGTTGTGACCGGTGTGCGTGG
>DAIRSD010000501.1:0-3687 GCA_036804625.1 Aureliella sp.
TACAATACCCAATATAGGTTACCAATTCAGCGAACACGCAGACCCCGATCCAATCTCGAATCGAAGCGTGTCGAGCACAGTGCAACTTGGAGTAGTTGTCAATGACCAGTTTGTATGGCCGCAGGAAGAGTCTCAATCAGGCAAAAAGTGGCAACTCGACTTCAAACTTGCTGACCAATCAGCAATTATCGCTGCATCGGCAACAGTTGCAGCATCGCGTCTCTCACTATCAGGTGCCCGAACACCAAAGAGCCAGTCTGTGCCAGTTGATTGGTCAAGAGACACTTCAGGGCTCTCGTGCCATGAAAGATGCCAATTTCACGACTGCATCCCATTCAGACCTAAGTAGGATGGCGCAACTGTATGATCGACACTTCCTGGGCGGGCACTGTTTCCCGTTAGCCGAGCACTTTGGACTCCAGTTTCGTTGGTCAAGTCGCATGACTAGCAATGGTGGCAAGACGGTTCGAACTGTCCACCACGATCGATTGCGAAACGTGCAACGGACTAGCTATGAAATCGTGCTTTCGGCTCCACTTTTGTTTCAAACCTTTAACGATTACCAGCGCCCGATCCGTGTAACTGGCGTTTTATGCAGCAATCGCCTGCAAGCGATGCAGCGCATCATGGAGCACGAACTGATCCACTTAGTGGAAATGCTAGTATGGGACAATAGCTGCTGTGCTTCGGCTCGTTTTCAGAACATCGCACAACGTTTTTTCGGACATACTGAACACAAGCACGACTTGATCACTCAGCAAGAGAGGGCGGAACGCAAGTTTAACATTCGCGTAGGCATGAAGGTCTGCTTTCAATTCGAAGGACGCCTGCGAGTTGGTCGAGTGAATCGTATTACTCGCCGCGCTACTGTCCTGGTCGAAGATCCCGCCGGGCAAATGTATGACGATGGACTGCGATACAGCAAGTACTACATCCCGCTTGCGCATCTAGCACCAGCCGCCAAATAACTTACTTTTGTTGCCGCTGATCGCCTAATGCAAGCATTACTAGGATGTTTGTTCGCTTCACGCCGATTGAAGATGCTCCAGTTGCACTAACCTACCGATTTTAGGTATAGACGTGCAGACTTCAACCAATGAGTGTCCGTCGGTTTGTCGCGGTGGTTGCTTGAACGGCTTGCGCAACAAGCGACTCTGCACAGCATTGCATTCACGAATTGCAGCAAACTTGGGTCCAACAGTTCAACGAGAAACAAGTATGAAAATTGAAAATCTGGGTTTGGCTCATTTTTTGATCGGTGTCGCTTTGCCGCTCTGCTTGATTGGCTGTCGAGGTTTCCAGTACGGCCACCTGATTCGAAATGACCAGGCTGATATGGTAGGAAGTCATGCGGCCGGGTCTGAAGTCTACAATTCTTTGGTCGATGAGGCCGTAGCGAGGCTTTTAGGATCTTGTCAAGTTATGCCGGTGTCAGCTTCTGCTAATGAGATCCCAACGGGACCTCAGTCATGCAAAATTTGCTTTGTGGGCGTCGAAAACAAGAGCGCTGAAGAGTTGGCGGACTTTAAGGATCAAATCTATCAAATGATCGATTCAAAAATCAATCAAACCTATACGTTTGAAGCGGGCAGTCGGCGGATGGTTGACGCAGCTCTGATTGAAACTCGGCTTCGCCCAGATGCACTTCTGGTGCCTGGCAACATGCAATTGTTTACATCGGTTCTTCAACGCCAAGGACAACCAATTGATTACCTGCTGTACGCCACCTTGACCAGCGGAACCACCGAACGCAATTCGTCAACTCAGCGTAACTATTTGCTGACTCTGGAACTGGTGGATACTCGAACTGGAGCCTACAAAAAAGAGCAAGCAGAGATTCGCAAGGGCTACCATCGCAGTCCGCTGGGACGATTGGCTAACTATAGCTTGTGGTCCAAGGGCAGATAGTAGCAGGGACGTTAGAGCATAGTGTGACGCAGCCTAGTAACATTTCGGAAATGTCGAGGCCAGGCAGGTTAATACTGATGCCGGTTGGGCTAGTGTTTTGGGGGCTTTGGCTTAGCCAAATTGGCTGTAGCACGCACGCGAAACGCCTGATAGAGCCCAGGCAAAGTTTTTATAGCAACGACCTACCAGCCGCGCATGCAAGTTTCGCAAAACTGAGCGAAGGCACACGCAGCGATCACACGGTGGCTGAACTGGATTTGGCGGTCGTGGAGCTGTTTCAGAATCAACCGGCCAGCGCCGAACGAAGACTACGCAAGGTTCGCGATCGATGGGAAGAACTGGAGGCAAAATCGATTGGCGAGGAAGCTCACTCGCTCCTGACCGACGATCAGAAACGCGGCTATTCAGGTGAAACATACGAGCAGCTTTTGATCGGCACTTTCCTAACACTGTCCAGCCTGATGCAAGATGGCGTGGATGCCGAAAGCTATTCGCTGCAAACATTATTAAAGCAGCGCGAGATCGTTGGCCGCTCACAGGACAACAAAGATCAGCCTCCACTTCCCGAATTGTTTGGCATCCCTGCAACTGCCCCCTATCTGCGCGGCGTGTTGCGAGAGGCGACGCTGCATGACTACGATGACGCTGCGCGAATGTATGAACTAACAGCCGCCTTGCAGCCGGACCACCCAGTTGTCATGCAAGACCTGGATCGTGTTCGAACGGGTAGCCATAGCCAGCCAGGACATGGAGTCGTGTACGTCATCGCTTTGGTGGGGCGAGGCCCTTATAAAGTAGAGCCCACCGCACCTGTGACTCAAGCGGTGATGCTGCAGGCCGATCAAATCATTTCGAATTTGGGTGCCTACAGCATCCCTCCCACCATCGCACAGGTTACGATAACTGCTCTGGAGTGTCCACCAAAATTGTTTGACCTAGTGGGCGTCGAAGTTGATGGAACGCCCACAGCCACGACGTTGCCGCTTACCGATATGCAGCAACTGGCCGGCCAGACCTTTCAGGAGAAGTTACCCAAAATTATGGCGAGAACTGTCGCCAGGCGAATCATCAAGAAGGGGACGGTGTATGCAGCGAAAAGTCAGATACAAGCCAACCAATTAGCCTCTTTGGCACTAGATGCCGCAGGCGTCGCATGGGAAGCTACTGAATCAGCAGATACTCGATGCTGGGGATTACTGCAGAGCGAAATACAGCTCCTGCGACTGGAATAAACTGCAGGACAGCCTCATTTGGCGCTAGAACCCATCACGGCGGGAAGCCCGGTGGCCCCCAAATCCCAATGCACCGTCGAGGTAATTGACGCACGCAACACCTACGTCTTGGGCTATTGGCCGGATCGGCATTTGGTGGGACAACTGCTGGTTAGTACACCCTGAAGTCATGAGAGTGGCTGGATCAAACAATCCATCGCTTGTAGCGCTGCACTCAGTTCATGCGAAACCCACTGTGTGTCGCTACTGGACATAAGATATCTTGGGCCCAATCGCGGCAAACGTGGCAGCCCTTCACTAGGGCAAGTTTCTGCCAGCCCAAGTTGTTGCGCCAGTTGTATGTAACGCTGCTCCCATGCTTGGTCGGGAGACGCTGGCATCCAAAAGAACAATAATCTAGCGCTCATTGCATGCCCCTTTTCGTCGAGACATTGAATTGGGCTTTTGGGGTCGATAAAACTCGTTGTAGCAGGCCGATCTTGAGTTGACTGCGTCCAATCTAAAAACTTTTCCATGTCGATCCAGCCGAACTAACGACGATCGCAGT
>DAIRSD010000502.1:0-3651 GCA_036804625.1 Aureliella sp.
TCACGGCCAACGCAACTCCGTGGAATGGTCTGCCATTCAGCGGTACGTTGCCTAAACCGGCTTACTCGCCCCTTATTCTGTCTCAGGACTAGGTTTTTTAACTCGTTTAGTAGAGGATGGTTACGATGAAACTGATGAAATTGGTTACGTTTTGTTGGATTGCCTTGCTGATACCGGCCGCTAGTCAGGTCCATGCACAAGTTCCGGTGATTGCAGGTTCGTTCCAAGGTTGGGATCCTCCAACTGGTCCAGTGATGACCGAAGTGAGCCCGGGTATCTTCGAAGCAACGATCACTGGATTGACTGCTGGTGAATTTCATGAATTCAAGATCTTGGATACGGATGGCATCACACCGGCATGGGGTAATCCAGAATGGACAGCTACTAACAATTGGTTCAGTGTCGATCCTTCCGGTAACATAACGATTCGACTTAACACCAACATTGGCATGACCGGCGAAAACAATCAGAACGTGGGTACCTCCAGCAGCAACTGGACGCCGCAGTTGGTAGGTGACTTTATGGACGAAGCCGGAGGCACAGGCGACTGGACAAATCCAGATCCTTTGTTCGATATGTCTTACGTCGCGGGTACTCAGTGGACGAAGACGTTGAATGTGGCAACCGCCGGGACATACTTAGTAAAGATCGTTACGAACGGCCAGTGGAACAGACAGTTCAACAACCGCGGTTGGGGCGACCTGTTCGCAGAAGACTTCTCGTTCACGACCACCTTGCCTAACCAAGATGTGGTATTCACCTTCGATACATTGACTCCCAGCTTAACCATCGAGCCGCAAGTCGCTGCACCGCCAGCCTTGCTCAGCGCTCGGCCTTATCACAACAGTTTCTCAGGTTCTGACAAGGTAGACGGCGGTGTTGCTTTGCTGCAGCGGGGAGAAGCTGAGCAACTGGCGGCTTTGGGTAATATCATTAGCAGCAGCCAAGGTATCAACGGCGTCGTACTTGATTTTGACAATCTGGCCGATCTGAATGACATCACACTTGAGTACAAGTGGAGCCCACAAAATGTCTTTTCGCAGCCCATCGAAGATTGGGGCACGGTCACGGATACGGAATCTGCAAGTTTGATTCCTGATGGCGGGGATGCGGGTAGCGATCGAGTCCTTATCACTTGGCCAAACGCGTCTATTACTAATCGGTACCTGTGCATCAAGGTGATTTACAGCGGAAATACGATCGCCGAGTTGTACCTTGGTCACTTGCGTGGCGAAATGACTGGTGCCAGTGGTGGCAAGTTCACCGTGCTGGTTGGAGACATTTTGGCGGTGCGAACCGACCTGACTCAGGCAAAAACCGCTAGCGGCCGAACCGACGTCGACAAGTCAGGTACCGTGTTGGTTCAAGATTTCTTGGACACCCGGTCCAACCTGGCTAAGGAATTGACTCAGTTGACCGTTCCAGCATTGCCATAACTGAAAGTCATCTTGTTCAAACGCATCAGCGATTGTAAATGGCATCGTGTTAGATCCGGTACAAAGAGCGGTTGCTTGGCAGATCGAGATAGATTTTGAGAACGACATCCCGGCCGTGTCCGCCCGCACGGCCTGGTGCTTTAGCGCATCCATGCATTTGGCCCTTAACTTTATTGACACTCGAAGCCCATAGGAGGTGAAGCATTTCATGATCTGATTGGTCTGACTTTTCAGGCATGCAATGTGATTCTGAACTGTCAGAAAGTGCTCTAGGGTCTCACCGTCGATTCCCTTAGGTTTGCAGTTTTTTATCAAACATTGAATCTGGGGCGTGTTCCCGACTAGCAGTCAACTAACATCGTCCTGGATCGCTGTTGAGTAGAATATCAAACGGAAGATCTAGCGACTTCTGTTTCCATCAAGAAAGGTTCTTTATGATTAAACAATTCGCGCAGTGCGCATTAATGCTTGGGTTGGTAGCTGTCACTGCCACCCATGCCAGTGCGGCTCTGGTGATCGCCGGGTCGTACCAAGGCTGGAACCCTCCAACCGGAACTGTTATGGGTAGTTTGGGAGGTGGGTTGTTTCAAGCCAACCTGACAGGGTTGAGCGCAAACACCAATTTCCAGTTTAAGATCTTGGATGACCTTGGTACGCCTCCGGCGAACTGGGGAGACCCTGAGTGGACGGCTAATAATAATTGGTTTCGGAGTGATGGAAGCGGAAACGCCATCATTCGTTTGAATACCAATGTTGGCTCGACTGGACAGGATAACATGAACGTGGGTATCTCCAGCGGCAGTTGGACGCCTCAGGTAGTTGGCGACTTCATGAACGAGGCGGGTGGTGCTGGTGACTGGAATCCATCGGACGCTACCTTTAACATGAGCAGTGTTGGTGCCAACCAGTGGCAAAAGTCGATGACCATTTCTACACCTGGCACCTATCAGATCAAGATAACTGATGGCTCAGGTTGGGACCGGCAGTTTGGCAGCAACGGGCTGAATCCGAATCCTAATACGTTCAGTTTTACAACGACTTCACCGGGTGAGACGGTGGTCGTTAACTACAACAGTCTGTCGCCGAGCTTTTCGGTCGTTCCCGAACCTTCATCTTTGCTGATGGTATCGGTGTTCGGTCTACTAGCAACAGTTCGCAATCGACGCAGAGTAAACTAGGACTTCTAGGTTGCGACTGGCAGTCCACCCAGAAAAGCCGCAGGCAAACACCTGCGGCTTTCTTGCTTCTAAGACTACGCCATGAACCTGTAGTGGATCTCGCCAGAGCTCCTCTCACTCGCCAGAGCCCCCATTTTCGCCAATACTCTTCCTTCAATCGCTGAATACGGGAACTCTGGCGAGTCATTACGTCTCTTACCTCATCAATTCGATCAGCCCTCTTGGCCGGTAACGTTCCTGAGGCATTGGACTACAGTTGCCTGAGGAATCCGCTCTTGCTCCAGCCATACGCCCTGCTGGCAGCACTGGATGTAGACAGACTGTTCGTCTGGCGTGAGTAATTCGAGGCAATCTGTGCTTAGCGACTTCCCCGCTCCGCTTCCCTTTCGACAAACTAGGTCAAGATGCTGATTCCATATCGCCATGTCCATCATGAGACTGTCTGTCGAAGGCAAGCGTTGCCGGAAACGTGCCAGCAGCTCGAACCCTTCGGCATCCATGTCACCCCAATACCAGACGCGCTGCCCTGCTAGCCACGGCAGATCGCACAGTCGCAGAGCAGCAGCGCCCAATCCGCCCAATGCTAGGCCGCGATCGACGGCAGGTAAGGTCAAAAGGTTGATCTTGTTCTCGACGATCAGCACTTGGGCGCTTGTCACAGGCAGTGTCGCAAGATCACGCTGGTCGAGCGAAATTTCGCCAAAGGGCAGGTGCAATTCGGTCCTAAGCGAACAGTCCTAAAGACGCAGCAGGATGTGTTCACGCACGTATCGAAACCCGTATCGCTGTTCGAAATGTCCGGCAGCACTAAAGTCAATTGCACTGGCTGGCAATAGTTGGTCCCACCACTGCCCTAATAATGTCCGATTGTTTTCGATCAGTTTGGTCGACACCGGTAGCGGTAGCTCTCTCATAAAAAGGTTCGGTCGCGGATGCGCCATCAGGTATTCTGTCACTGCGATCATCGGCTCTTCGGCTTCGTCTTCCAGCAGCTTTCTCCAGCCACTTTGCAGCCATTGCTCTAACTCAGGAAGGCT
>DAIRSD010000503.1:0-3630 GCA_036804625.1 Aureliella sp.
CCAAGCCTTTGCAATGCGCGTAATCCAAGCCTAGCGCCGCTTGCTTCAGAATTTTGGCGGCTGGGGCCACCGGAAGCGGTCCGCGATTTTTTACTAACCGGCGCAGGTCCATTCCAGGGACATACTCGGTAACCAAGTAGTGAACATTCCCATCTTGACCGGCATCGTATGCACGAACCAAGTAGGGACAGTCCAATGCAGCTTGCATTCGGATCTCTTGCACAAAATTACGGCGAGACTGGTCCGTCGCGCGTGCAAGCGGCAGTACCTTGACCGCACAAATGCGCCCCATCACGTGATGAACCGCCTTGAAGACCTGCCCCATACCGCCCTGTCCAATCCAGTCAGTAATCACGTAAGAGCCCAAGCTAAACTTGGTTCGTCCCGTCAACAATTGATCGGACTGGTACGCGGTGATCAGTTCTTGTTCGACAAAAATGTCTGCTAGAAATCGATCTGGGATACCATTTTCCGCGCCGATGCCTTGTTCGGACAGCCTGTGCCTAGCAATACGCAGACAGTAATCCAGTTGCTGCATGTTGATCAGCCCGCTGGCCAAACAGGACACCTGCAGTTGAGAATTTAACGGCTCGACTACCATCTGGATTTCAGTTGAAGCAGGACGATTTGGCGAAAACTCTGTCGCGCTCAGGTTGCCGTTTTGAGCGATTGAGAGGACAATTCAGGTTTTCCCAAAACCGGTGCCCCTGCGAGCATTATAACACAAGATGAGTGGCCGACTGATTGCAATTGGTGATATCCACGGCTGCCGAGCCGCTTTGGAGGCTTTGTGGAAAGAAATAGCTCCGAAGCCTGAGGATACCATAGTCACCCTGGGTGACTATGTCGACCGTGGCCCAGACAGCAAAGGGGTTATCGATTGCCTGATCCAGTACTCCCAAGAGTGCCATTTGGTGTGCATCCAAGGCAATCACGAGGAGATGATGCTGGATGTCATTCGCGAGAAACAGCCACCTTACCGTTGGCTTCAGTACGGTGGCGTCGATACGCTGGATTCTTACCGTTTTTGTGGTGACTTGAGCGTCATTCCAGAGTCGCATCACGCATTTTTTAATGGGCTAGTGGACTATCACGAAACGGATGACTTTCTGTTCATCCACGCTAATTACGATCCGAAACTGACCATGGACAAGCAGGGGATTCATTTGCTTAGGTGGATCAAGTTATCCGAAGTCACTCCCAAGCCTCACTTCAGCGGCAAGCGCGCTATTCTGGGCCATACGCACGACCGCGACGGCGAGATATTCGATGTCGGCCATTTAGTCTGCATCGACACCTACTGCTATGGCGGCGGTTGGTTGACCGCCATGGATGTTCGTTCGGGCCAAATTTGGCAGGCGGACCACTCTGGTCAACTCCGGAAATGATAGCTTTCGCCCACGATGAATCGGCAAATCGATCGCAATCGGAAAAGTTTGCCAGGTCTACTCAATCAAGCTAACCGGAATTGCCGAATAACCCCAAGGGGCAGTGCCTTGTGATCGTAAGTGGTCACTGTTAGGGCAAATTGTCCAGCAATTTAATGTCGGTGCTAGCTAAACAGCTCATTAGCCTGCATCTGTAAATTCCTTAGGGGAAAAGTCATGCCAGGTCGCTGCGAACCCAAATTTCAAGCCAGGCGAGATCGTTGCCCAGAACGATCAGTCGCGCTCACGTTATTCGCTCTTTTTATCAGCACTGTGTCTATCCCGTCAGTGATGGCTCAGCAATCCAAGACTAAATCGCAGTCCAACAAGTCGCCTTCTGGTGCCAGTAAGGTTGTGACCGCCGGTTGCAAGAGCTGTAACCAGCAGGCAGGGCAACCCACTTCAGGGACGCACACCGACCAGGTTGCAATCGCCGAGCCCGGAATCGCAACATCCGGGGAAATCTTCAGTGGTTCAGAAACTGTCGAACATGACTGGAGCGAAGGTGCAGAATGCGATACCTGCCATACAGATGATTACGCAATCAGCGAGTGTGACGGCGGAATGAACTGCAATAGCGGAGGCGGATTGTTCGGATTATGGTCTCGCTTGAGCGTCAGGGCTGAAGTGCCCTTGTTTTGGCGCAAGGGACACACCACACCAGCACTGGTGACCACTTCGCCTCAAGGCACCGCAGCCGATGTCGCAGGACAGTTAGGGCGGAGCACTACACAGATTTTGCAGGGCGGTACCCTTGGTCAGGATGTTAATGCTGGATTCAGAATCACCTTAGGCACTTGGTTTGATCCTTGCCAAAACTATGGAGTGTTGTTCCGTTACTGGAACGCTGGCCAGCGAGATGACCGCAATGGATTCGATTCAAATCAATTCCCAATTCTTGCCAGACCTTTTCGCAATACTTCAACGAACCCCGCCGAGAACGATACTCAGTTGATCGCTTTTCCTGGCAATAGCACAGGTAATGTCTCGGTTCGTGGCAGCTCTGATTTGTATGGTCTGGATGTCAGTCTGCGACGCCTATTGTACAAAGATCGGTTCACGCGATTTGATTGGCTGTACGGTTACCAACATCTATCACTGGATGAACAGTTAGCAATCGACTCGTCAACCACCGTAATCAGCCTGCCACCGCTCCAGGGTAGTACGATTGCGGTTTCGGATAGCTTTCGGACTCAGAATCTGCTGCACGGAACCAGCTCAGGCTTTTTGTACAATCGGAAATTTGGTTGTTGGCAACTTGAGACGATGTTTCGGTTGGGCCTAGGCAATCTCTATCGCGAAGTGCAAGTTCAAGGTCGGACAACGACTACGTCGAACGCAGCCAGCAGTACTCAGAATCAGGGGCTTTTGGCTCGCAGCACCAACAGTCGAACGATCGTCGACAACACCTTTGTCATCTCTCCCGAAGTGGGTATCAATCTGGCCTATGCCATCACTTCGGCCATGGATTTTACAGTCGGCTACCACTATCTGATGGTTCCCAAGGTCTATCAAGCCGCTGATCTAATTGACCCTGGGCTACGAGTCAACTTGAGTGACCCGCCAACGGGTGCTTTGGACCCAGCGCTCAATCTATCGCCTGGAAGATATTGGGTTCGCACGCTGGGACTGGGCTTGCAAGTTCGCTATTAGAACTTAAACCCTAGGCACCTCAGGGAATCTCATCGGCCTGATCATCAACCGCATGAAAGCCGGCAGAAAATGAATCACGATCCAAAGTCCGTCGACTCCTCGGAATCGGCAGATTCACCATTGCTAAGTGCTGAAACACAGGCTTGGCTGCGTCAAGAGCTGAACCAACATCGCAACCATCGTTGTCGGATCGTTCTAACGGGAGGCCCAGGGGGAGGCAAGACGACAGCCGCTGACCTGTTCCGACGTGAAATAGGCGACAAAGTAGTTGTGGTGCCCGAGTCGGCTACGCTGTTGTTTATGGGCGGTTTTCCACGAAGCTCAGAACCGAAAGCTGCTGCGGCGGCTCAACAAGCCATTTTTCATGTTCAGCGACATTTGGAAGACGTCCAGTCGCATCTCTATCCAGACCGTATCTTGCTTTGCGATCGTGGAACGGTGGATGGAGCTGCCTATTCGCCGTTGCCAGTCGAACAGTTCTTCGGGGAGCTTGGGTCCAACTTTGAACGCGTATTGGCACGATATGATGGAGTCATCTTCGTCGAAAGTG